>JAEUJG010000235.1 GCA_016794765.1 Spirochaetaceae bacterium
AATAACCCGACCAACGGCTCAGCCTACACCTTCGGGCCGAGCGTCGTCATCGATTCGATCGGCTCCGTGGGCGTGTGGGCGGACCTGTCGCTGGACGGCCTCAATCCCGTGATCTCCTACCTGGATTCCTCGATGGTCAACACCTTCGACGGCGTGAAGCTGGCGTACTACGACCCCGCGCTCGAGTCGGTCGCCGGCGACGTCGCGGGCCAGCCCGACAGCATCGACGGCTGGGAGACGATGAACGCCGCCCTCGGTTACGAGGTGGAAAGCGTCAGGACCAGCGTCGAGACGGACACCGGGACGAACTTCTGGCAGGCGGCCGTCGGCTACAGCTCGAACGACTACTTCCGCATCGGCTATTACGTGAAGTGACGGGGGAGGAGCGAACATCTTGAAGCACGACAACACTCGGGAGCGACGGCCGGCGCCTTCGGCTCCCTCCGCCGGCGGGGCGGCGGCCTTCGCGGCCGCCGTCATGGCGACCCTCCTCCTCTGCTCCTGCGGGCCCGCCGGCGCGTTGCGCGCCGCTTCGCGGCCCCTCGAGGGGGCGCTCAAGGACTCGGCACCCGACGCGGGAACCAGGCGGTTCCTCGAGACGGTCCGGGGGATCGCGGCCTTTTCGGCCGACAAGTACGGCCTCGGGGCCGAGGCCGCCGCGCTGCGCTTTCTCCCCGGCGACCGGGCCGCGCCCTGTTTCAGGCTCACGGTCGCGCCGCCTCGCTCCGTGGAGCCGCGCTCCGTCTCGTATTTTTCGGACGAGGCCAAGGCCCGCAAGGCCGCGGAGAAGGCCGGGCGCGCCGGCGACATCGTCTTTCTCGAACCTTGGGGGTCGCTCGCGCCGCTGGGGCTCGCCCCTTCGCCGCTCGTGTCGTCGGACGCCGCCCTCGGCTACGACCGCCTCGCGGAGCGCGTGAATTACGAACTGTTTTACGCCGCTTTCGGCAAGCGCGGCGACGCCGCCACGCGCGAGTCCTTCGCGGCCTTCGCCGCCGAGGAGGCGACGGCCGCCTACCTCGCCTCAAAACTCACGCCGGCCTCCCCCCTGCTCGGAAACTACCTCGCGGAAAAGCGCGACGAGCGGACCTTCGCGGCCCTTTTCCCCGACTACCGTTCGCGGTTCAAGGGCCTCTACGGGCAGTCCCCCCCGCCGCCGGACCTGGTCGCGCTCCGCGATTTTCTCTCCGAGACCTGGCTGCGGGACTATCGCGTGAATTATCCCAACCGCTTCATCACGAACAAGTACAAGGATTTCGGGCGGGAGATGCCGAGCGACGCGGAGCTCGCGGCGTGGCGGGATCCCTTCGCCGGCCGCGCGGCCTGGGTCCGGCGCTTGGCCGAGCTGGGCGGGGATTTTCCCGCCTTGGTCCGGCGGGAACTCGGCAGATAGCGCGGGGGAGGCCGCCGGCTTCGGCGGTCTCCGCCCTTTTCCCCGGGTCTCCGCGTGTCGATATAGTCATGTAGGGAAGTCTTCGCTTTCGACAAGGAAGGTCTATGCCTCTCGCTCCGCGCCTCTCCACGCTCCGCGGCGTCCTCTTCGCCCTGGCCCTCTGCCTGGCCGCGTCGCCCCTCTCCGCGATGGGTTCCAAGGAGCCCCCGCGGGAGAGGGCCTCGGGGCTCGAGGACTGGGAGCACGGCTTCGACATCTCCAAGTTGCCGGCGGGCAAGTACAACATCGTCGTCGAGGGCAGGGACAAGGCGGGCAACGTTTCCCTCGCGGGGCCGATCAACGTCTTCGTCGATCCCGCCTCGGACCTTCCCCGCGTCTCCATCGTCAATCCCCTGCCCCTCATGCGCGTCGGCGCCGACCTCAACGTGGTGGGCACCTGCGTCGACGACGACGGGGTCGCGCGCGTGGAGGTGAGCGTCGACGGCGGGGAGTTCCGGCCGGCCGAGGGCGGCGAGTTCTGGTCCCTTTACCTCGCGACGAAGGACCTTCCCGACGGCCGGCGCAGCCTGGCGGTCCGCGGCGTGGACGTGAACGGGCTCGCCGGTCCGGTGTCCAAGGTCTCCTTCAACCTCGACCGCTCCAAGCCCCTGGCCTCGGTCGGCGGCGTGGAACCCGGCGCGCTCGTCGCCGGCGCGGTCAAGCTCGAGGGCGAGGTCCTCGACGCGAACGGCGTCGCCTCGCTCGAGGCTTCCTTCGACGGCGCCAAGTCCTTCACCAAGGTCGAGCTCAAGCGCGGCAAGGACGCGACGCGCGCGGCCTTTTCGCTCGCCTTCGATTCCCGGAAGTTTCCCGACGGGCCCCGCGTCGTCTGGCTCAAGAGCGCCGACGCCGTCGGCTCCAAGGGGAGCGCGGCCTTCCTCCTCGTCGTGGACAACACCAAGCCGGCGATCGAGTTCCTCAGGCCGGCCAAGGAGGCCGCCGTCAACGGCCGCTTCGTCCTCGTCGGCGCGGCGCGCGACGCCGTCGGCCTCAAGCGGCTGTCCTACGAGTTCGGCGGCGTGGACAAGGGCGAGATCGCCCTGACGCCGGGCAATTCCTATTTCGTGAAGGAATTCGACACGCGGCCCCTCAAGGGCGACAAGGCCGACATGGTCCTCGTGGCCGAGGACCGCATCGGCAACGTGACGCGGCTGGCCCTGGCCCCAAGGATCGACCGCAAGGCCGACAAGCCCGTGGTGCGAGTCGCCTTTCCGGCTCCCGAGGGGCGCGTCCGCGGCGGCGACCTCGTCTGGGGCAGGATCCTCGACGACGACGGGGCGGCCGCGCTCCGCGTGTCCGTGGACGGCGGGGCTCCCTTCGAGCTTCCCGCCTCCGAGCATTTCGCCGTCAAGCTTCCGGAGCTCGCCTCCGGCCGCCACGTCCTTTCGCTCGCCGCGGTCGACGTCGACGGCGCGTTGGGCGATCCCGTTTCCCTGCCGCTGGCGGTGGACGGCGGCCCGGGCGCTCTCTCCTTCCTCAGGGTCTCCTCCGCGGCCGCCGGTGCCCGCGACTACGCTCCCGGCCTGGAGGTTCGGCTCGACCAGGGCGCGGTCTTGGAGGGCCGCCTCGCCGCGCCGAATCCCCCGGCCAAGGCCGAGTGGTCGGTAGCGGGCGGCGCCCCGCGGAAGCTCGAGTTCCAGAAGTCGGCCGAGGGCTACTCCTTCCGCCTGGCCCTGGACCGGAGCCTGCCCTACGGTTTCGCGCCCGTCGAAGTGCGCTCGACCGATTCCTTCGGCAACGAGACCCTCGGTCGGGCCTTGGTCTACGCCCTCAACCTCGGGGCGATCCGCGAGGACACGGGCTTCCGTTTCGACGACCCGCGCGTCGCCGATGGACGCGTCATGCTCTCGAAGTCCGAACCCCTCCTCGGCGCCTTCTACCGCGAGGACCTCGCCTCCCTCCGCTTCGAGCCGCCGACCGACATCGTGGCCGCCTCCTTCGACGGTCGCACCGTCGCGTTGGCCGCCGTCAAGGAAGGCGCGACCCCGCCGCTTCGCCTCGTCGGGACGACGAAGCTCGGCCATGCCTTCGAGGCGGGGCCCTTCGCCTTCGCCTGCGATGCCGAGGCGCCGCGCATCGTGATCGAGTCGCCGGCGGAGGGCCTCTTCGCCAAGACCCGCTTCGAAGCGCGCGGCCGGGTGGAGGACTCAGGCGGCCTCGCCTCCCTGCGCTGGATCCCTCGTCCGGGCGCGGCGCCCCGCGAGCTCAAGCCGGCAGCCGACGGGCGCTTCTCCTTCTTCGTCGAGCCGGCGGCCGACCAGGCCGGTCCCACCCATCTCGAGATCGTCGCGGAGGACGCCTCCGGCAACCTTGCCCGCGCCTTCCGGAGCTACGCGCTGGACGCGGATCCCCCGGTGGTGCGCTTCCTTTCGCCCCCCGAGGGCGCCGTCGTGAGCGGCGCCGAGGACGTCGCCGCCGTGGTGGAGGACGCCTCGGGGCTTTCCTCGGTCGAGTTCGCCGCCGACGGCGCGGCCTTCGCCCCGATCGAGCGCCGCGGCACGGCTTTCATCCACCGCGCCGACCTCGCCGCCAATGCCAAGGCCGCCTATCGCGTCACCGACAGGGCGGGCAACGTCGCGGTGGCCAGGCCCCAGGTCGCCGTGTCGCCGCGGGCGGTCGTCGCGCCCGCGGCCGACGCCGTCGCGATCGAGCCCGGCGCGGAGGAGGCGAAGATCGAGCTCGCCGGTTCGGCCGGCGCGCGCAAGATCTCCCTCGTCGTCCCCGCCGTCGGCGAGGCGGCCTTCGGCGACTTCGGTTTCGCGGAGGGGCGGGAGCCTCCGGAGCGCTTCCGGACAAGGCTCCTCGTTTCCGGCGCCCTGTCCCTGAAGGGCAAGGCCGCCTCCGCCGGCAAGGTGAAGGCGGTTTCCTGGAGCCAGGACGGCGGCGCCACCTACCTTCCGCTCTTCCAGGCCAAGGACGCGAAGTCCGTCGCCGCGGAGGCCCCGATCGTCTTGACCCTCGACTCGACGAAGCTGCCCGACGGCGAGGCGCGCGTCCTCCTGCGCCTCGAGGACGAGGCCGGCCTGCTTCGCTTCGCGCCGCTCTACCTCGTGGTCGACAACGCCGCACCCTCCGTTTCGTTCATCGCCCCCGCCGCGGCCGGGGCCGCCGGATCCTCGGGGGCCACGACGGCCACGGCGGCCACGGCGGCCTTGTCCCTGGCCGGCCCCTCGCCGATCGTGGCGCGCCTTGTCGACGCGCGCGGTCCGGTTGCCGCCGAGCTAAGCCTGGGCGCGGAAAAGCGGTCCCTGCCCGTGGCCGAGGGCGGTTCCTATTACGCGGCCTGGGCCGACCCCGAAGCGGCGGCCGCGGCCGCGAAGGGCGCGCCGCTCGCCGTCTCCCTTGCGGTCCGCGACGCGGCCGGCAACGCTGCCGGCGCGGCCTTGAAGCTGTCCTACGACGCCCAGGCCGACGCGCCGCGGATCGACCTGAGCCTGCCGGCCGTTCCTTCCGCGGTCGCGCCGGCCGTTCCGGCGGCGGCCGCTTCCAAGGGCGCCACGGCGATCGCGCCTCTCGCTCTTTCGCCCGGCGAGGCCTTGGCCGGATCGGCGGCCGACGACGACGGCGCCGCGGAACTCACGCTGTCCTTCGACGGCGGCGAGACCGTGTCTTTCCCGACGGGCGCCTTCGCCCTGGCCCTGCCGGAACTTGCCGCCGGCAGGCACGAGCTGAGGCTTGAAGCCAAGGACGAGTCCGGCAAGATCTCCACCCGCAAGATGGAGCTCCTGGTCCGCGGCCCGGCGCCGCTGCTCTCCGACGCGGCCTTCGGCGCCGGAACGGAGCGGAGTCCCTGGTCGCCGGGCGCCGCCGTCGCCTTGGCCGCGGGCAGCGTGTTCGCGGGGAAGGTCGCCGCGCCCAACGGTCTCGTTTCCCTCGAGTACAGCGTCGCCGGCGGTCCCGCGCAGAAGGCCGTCCTCGGCAAGCCGGAGGCCGGAGCGGCTTCCCCGGCCCCGGTTCCCTTCACGGCCGCCCTGCCGGCCTCGCTTCCCTACGAGCGCTTCGTGGTCGAAGTCGTCGCCCGCGACGCGGCGGGCCTCGCGACGAGCCGGCGCTACGATTTCCACGCGGTCCTGCCGGCCGCCCCCGGAGCCCCGCCCGCGGACGACGCCGACGGCTTGCGCTTTCATGACGAGCGCCTAACGTCGGCTGACGGCAAGCAACGCGCCCTCCTCGCGGTCGGCGACCGCCTGGCGGGGCGGTGGAACGGCAGGCCGCTCCGGTCGGTCGCCGTCGAACCCGCCGGCGCCGTGCTGGCAGCCTCTTTCGACGGCGCCGCCGTCCTGCTCGAGGCCAAGGCCGAAGGCCTTTCCCCCGCCGCCGGCTTCAAGGTCGTCGCCGTCACGGTGGACGGCGACCGCGCCGAATGGGGCCCCCTCGTGCTGGCCGTCGACGCCGCGCCGCCGGCGCTGTCGCTCGAGACCCCGGCCGACGCGGCCTGGACCAAGGGACCGACGCGGCTCTCCGGCCGCGCCGAGGACCCGAACGGCGTCGCCGCGGTCGAGGTCTCCGTCAACGGCGGCGCGTGGACGCGCCTCGAAGCGAAGCTCGCCGCGCCTCCGGCCCCGCCGGCCCCTCCCGCCGCTCCGGCCGCCCTCGCCGCCGGCAGGCCTCCCGCCGGCCTCCGCCCGGTCGCGCCGGCCCCCGCGCTCCCGGCCGCCCCCGCGGCCTCCCCGGGCCCGTCGGCGCCCC
>JAEUJG010000277.1 GCA_016794765.1 Spirochaetaceae bacterium
AGCCGGCGCGGGGGACGAGGGACCGTATCGTCGGGAGTCCCCCTTCGCTCGTGGCGGCCACGCGGCCGCGCGGATCGACCAGGCTGCCGGCGGCGCCGCCCGGCTCGACGACGCCCTTGAGGAGATCGGCGAGGGTGTCCGTCGCGATGACGCTGTAGGCGAAGGCGGCCGTCGCCGAGCCGGCCGCGAAGGGCCGCACGATGAGGAGGTGGGGCCGGCCGGCGGCGTCCGCGACGAGCTCGAAGGCGCCGGAGCGGCCGGCCCGCGCCCGCGCGACAACCTCGGCCTCGGGAAGGGGCGCCCCGATCCGGTCCCCGGGACGCCGGGCGGGATCGGCCTTGCCGAAGCGGATCGCGCCCTCCGCGTCGAGGATGCCCAGGGCGGCGAGTTCCGGCCTCGACCGCAGGCGGCCGGCGAGTTGGTATTCGAGGGCGGTGCCGCGACCCGAGGCGAGGGCGGGCGCCGCGGAATCCTCGAGCCGCGCGAGTTCCGCCTCCTTTTCAGCCCGCCAGATGACGGACACCATCTCGAAGGACCGGGCCGTCACCTCGAGCTTGGCGCGGATTTCGTCCCGTATCCGGTGCTCGTTGTAGGCGCTCGAGAGTAGGAGGATGCCGAAGAGGGGCACGAAGGCGATGAAGAGGCCGAGCTCCACGAGGACGAGACGGAAGGCCCGGCGGTCATCGCCGAGGATGTCCGAGAGGCGGCGCTTGAGCCGGCCGGGAGAAGCCGTCGGGAGGCCCTCCGGTTCCGGGCGTCCCGCGTAATGGCTCGCCAGGAGCCTCAGGGCGCCGACGACGGCGGCCAGGGTCATGCCGCCGGTGCCGAGGACGGCCGCGTCCAGAACCGCCTGGCTTCCCGGGCGTCCGCCGAGGATCCTCAGGGCGAACGCCGCCCAGAGGCCGAGGGCGAGCCAGAATGCGGAGTCCAGGACGACGAGGCCGTAGAAGCGCCAACGGGGGGATGCGAGGGCGGCGCCGAGCGCGAAGGCCTCCGCGAGGGCGAGGAGGGCAAATCCCGGGTCGCCGCGGAGGCCGGCCCCGAGACCGGCGAAGGCCAGGGCCAGGGCGCCGAGGCGGGGTCCGCACAGGGCCATGGCCGCGAGCCCGAAGAGGCCGCCGAAATAGAGCTTGGCTCCGAGAAACAGCTCGAGAGGCGCCAAATTCGCGAGGAAGCCGAAAAGCGCGAGCGGCAGGCAACGCAGGATTCGTCCACGGTCAAGGATCAAGGTTCACCCCGATACCTAGGTTATAGCGATTCGGGAAGCCGGCCGCAAATGAAAGATCGGCCGGACCTTGCCCGTGGCGGGGCAATCCTATAGAGTGTTCGAAGATGCGAAGCGCCCGAAAGCCCCCTGCCTTCCTTGTGTCCGTCCTCTGCGTCCTGGCCGCGGCCCTGCCCGCGGCGGCGCAGGCCAAGGCCCTGTCGGCGCCGCCGGCCGTGCCGGCCTCGGCCGCCGCAAGCCCGGCGCTTCCGGGGCCCGGCGCCCCTTCCGAATCGCCCGCCATCCTTCCCGACGACGCGGCTCCCCTCCTCGGCTTCCGTCTCGACGAGGCCTACGCGCGCCTCGGCGTTCCCGCCGCGGTCGGCGCCCATCGTGGCGCCGAGGCCTGGCAGGACGACGTCGTCTTCTCCTACAAGGGCGGGTATTCGCTCTTTTGGTTCGGCGACCGCCTCTGGCAGCTCCGCTTTGTTCCCGGCTACCCGGGCTCCGTCTACGGGCTCTTCCTGGGCGATTCCGCCGACAAGGTCTATTCCCTCCTCGGGACGCCCTTCTACGAGGCGGATTCGAGCCTCGTCTATCGCCTGCCCTACCGCGGCTACCCGGTCCGCCTCAGGGTCGTCCTCGTCGAGGGCAAGGTGGCCGACCTCTATCTCTACCGGGCCGATTTCTAGGGAGGAGCCGTGCCCCTCGTCTGCCTTTCCCTGACCGGCCGCACGATCGCCGAGGACCTCGCCGTCCTCGACCTCTACCGCGGCCAGGTGGACGTCGCGGAACTGCGCGCCGACTACCTCGACCCGAGCGAGAAATTCCTCATCCGCTCCTTCCCCGAGCGCGCCGGCCTGCCCTGCGCCCTCGCCATCCGGCGCCGCGCCGACGGCGGCGTCTTCGAGGAGGGCGAGGGCGTGCGCCTCGTGATGATCGCCAAGGGCCTGGCCTACGCCGGGACCGACAGCCTCTCCAACTTCGCCTATGTCGACCTCGAGGCCGATTTCCACATCCCCGCCGTGGAGGAGGCCTGCCGCGCCTTCGGGACGCGCGTGATCCGATCGGTCCACGCGCCGCACGGCCTTCCGGCCGACCTCGACGCCCTCTGGGATTCGATCTCCGAATCGCCCGAGGAGATCCCGAAGCTTTCCCTGGCCTGCAGGAGCGCGGCGGAGCTCTCGCGGCTCTTCTCCTGGGCGGCGGGCCTTCCGGACCGCGAGCGCATCGTTTCGGGCATGGGGGACCACGGCGTCCCGAGCCGCATCCTGGCGGCCAAGACGGGATCGCTCATCGCGTACACGAGCCCCCTCGGGGCGGGCCTGCCCCACGCGGCGCCCGGCCACCTCGATCCGGAGGTCCTGGCCAAGGTGTACCGATTCCGCGAGATCGGCCCGGACACGCTGGTCTTCGCGCTGACCGGCGGCCGCAGCGTCGTCGGGTCGCGCTCGCCCGCCCTGCACAACGCCGCCTTCCGCGCCGCGGGGATCGACGCGGTCTACCTGCCCGTTCCCGCGGAAACCCCCGCCGCCTTCCTCGAGCTGGCCGAGACGCTCGGCATCCGCGGCGCGGCGATCACGGTGCCGCACAAGGAGGGCTTCCCGCCCCTCGTGGCGAGCCTTTCCCCCGACGCCCGCGAGATCGGCGCCTGCAACACCCTGGTCCGGGGAGAGGCGGGCTGGGAGGGCCACAACACCGACGCGGCGGGCTTCGAGCGGGCCCTCCGCGAGTTCCTGGAGCGCCGGGACCTGGGCGGACTCCGCGCGACCATCGTCGGCGCCGGGGGCGCCGCCAAGGCCGTCGCCTACGCGCTGGCGCGGGCGGGAGCGACCTGCCTGGTCGTCAACCGCGGCTACGCCAAGGCCAAGGCCCTGGCCAGGACCTACGGCTTCCAGGCCGCGCCGAGCGACGAGCGGGCCGCCGAGCTCGTGGCCGACCACGCCGACCTCATCGTCAACGCGACGAGCGTGGGCATGGACGGCGGCCCCGAGGGCGACCCCCTCGACTGGTACGAGTTCACGGGCCGCGAGGCCGTCTTCGACCTGATTTACCGCCCCGAGCGCACCGCCCTCCTCCTGAGGGCCAAGGCCTCCGGGGCCAGGATCTCGAACGGCTGGGCCATGCTGCGCTACCAGGCCGCCGAGCAGTTCCGCGTCTGGACGGGGCGCGAGCCGCCGTCCTCATACTACGAGTGAGGTTTCCCGTGGCCAAGTCCGCTTTCGTCGCCATCGCCGGCCGCCCTTCCGCCGGCAAGTCAACCCTGGTCAACGCGTTGTGCGGCGGCAAGGTCTCCATCGTCTCCCCCGTGCCGCAGACCACGCGCAACGCGGTGCGCGGCATCG
>JAEUJG010000302.1 GCA_016794765.1 Spirochaetaceae bacterium
CGCGCCCTTCAGCGCGGAGATCACGTTGAGGAACTTGATGGAGCGGGGCTTCACGCCCTTGTCCTGCAGGTACTTCACGACCGTGACCAGGCTTCCGCCGGTCGCGTTCATCGGATCCGCGAACACGAGGTCCTTCCCGTCCAGGTCCTCGAGCTTGAAATAGGAGCGGTCGAGGTCGAGGATGTACTCCATCGTCGTCTCGCTCTTCGAGTCGTCCCGCTTGATCTTGAAGAGGGCGAAGGGCGTCACGTAGTCCTTGGACGAGTACTCCTGGATCTCCTTCGACATGATCATCGAGGGCAGGAGGGCGCCGCGGAGCATGACGCACATCACCGTGTCCTCGAGGGCCTCGTCGAGGTTCGGGATCTTGTGGACCGCGTAGTTCTGCACGGGCGAGGTCACCGGCGTCTTCACGATCAGGTGGTTCTTGTTCTCGCGGGCGCCGCCGCCGAAGGCGATCTTGAAGAGGAGCTCGTAGGCGCGCTGCGTGTAGTAGACGAACTCCTGGCGGTCGGTCGAGACGTCGCGGAGCTTCGCGATGAGGCGGCTCGCCTCGCCGTGGTTCTCCGGCGGCGTCACGAAGGAGTAGACCTGGAGCCGCGGCTCGTCGCGGCAGATCTCCTGCATGAGGGCGCCCATCTTGTTGTATAGCTCGATGAGCCGCCCCTCCTCGCGCCGCCGCTCCTCGTCGGAGTGGGCGGCCGAATAGATGTTGAAGGAGAGCATGGCCTCGCGGTAGAGCGCGTCCATGCGCGCGAGCGAGGCCTTGTCGCCGTCCTGGAGGTAGCCGTCGAGGTCCTGCGCCTTGAGGACGACGCGGCTCATCGCTTCCTCACCTCGCCCATGAAGCCGTTGCCGATGCCCACGCCGTTGCCCTCGTCGAAGTCGAGGTGGCACTCGAGGGCGTAGCTCGGGTGGACGCGGCAGACCACGTTGTGGAAGGTCGCGCCGCGCTCGCCGGAGATGACGAGGTCGACGAGCTCGGTGTCCTTGACGCCGAAGCGCTCGGCGCCGGCGGGATCGAAGTGGATGTGGCGCTTGGCGACGATCAGGCCCTGGGCCTTCTTCACGGAGCCGGCGGGGCCGACGATCTCGAAGGCGGCGGAACCGTCGAGCTTGCCGGACTCGCGGCAGGGAATGTCCTTGATGCCGAGCTTGAAGGCGTCGGAGGCCATCACCTCGCACTGCGTCTCCTTGCGGGTCGGCCCGAGGATGCGGACGCCCTCGAACTTGCCCTTGGGGCCGACGATGGTCACCGTCTCGGCGCAGGCGAACTGGCCCGGCTGCATCAGGTCCTTCGTCTTCGTGAGCTCGTGGCCCTTGCCGAAGAGGAGCTCGAGGTCCTCCTCTGAAACGTGGATATGGCGGTTCGAGAGATTGATGAGCACCTTGGTCTCGGGCATGGGGAGTCCTCCTCGAGGTAATTGAAGGCCGCGGAAGCGCGGCCGCGTTGTACGGCGGTCATTTCAGAGTAAACGCCGGCGCGGGATCGGTCAAGGGGAGAGCCCCGTTCCGGCCCCTCTCCGGCCTCCGGCCCCGGCTTCGGTGCCTATGGCTTGACACTATTACTCCATAGTACTATGTTACTTATAACCTATAAGCGGGCCGTACTCCCCGATTCACGGCGGAGCCGCGGCAAGGAGGGCATCCATGACGAGCGAAGTGATCCAGACCGAAAAAGGCGCCCTGTCGCGCTGCCGCTTCGAGGCTGAGGCCGCCGTCGCCTCCCTCCCGGACTTCCTCGACCTCCTCGGCAACTGCCCGACCGAGACCCTGGTCCTCGACCGCGAAGCCCTCCACCCGGATTTCTTCGAGCTCAGGAGCGGACTCGCGGGCGAACTCCTGCAGAAGGTCTCGAACTACCGGCGCCGCCTCGTGATCCTCGGCGACTTCACGGACCTCCCGGGCAAGGCCCTCAGGGATTTCCTCTACGAGAGCAACCGGACCGGCAAGGTCGTCTTCGCGCGGGAGCTCGGGGACGCGGTCGGCCTGCTTCGATAAGGGAGGAAGCCGTGTCCATCCGCAGCGCCATCCTCGGTTATCTCGAGTGGAGGCCGGCGACCGGCTACGAACTCAAGAAGCTGTTCGCCGAGGCCGCGCCCTTCCACTGGTCGGGCAACAACAACCAGGTCTACGGCGCCCTCCTCGAGCTCCATCGCGACGGCGCGGTCGGGCTCGAAGTCGTCCCGCAGGACAAGCGGCCGGCCCGCAAGGTGTACACCATCACCGACCCGGGCCGCGCCGAGCTCTCGGCCTGGCTCCGCGAGGAGGCCGGGCTGCCCGAGATCCGCGCCGACTTCCACGCGAGGCTCGCCTGGTCGGCGGCCCTCCCGCCGCCCGAGCTGGAAGCCCTCATCTCGGCCTACGAGGAGCGGCTCGCCGGCGCGGCCCTCATCCTCCGCGAGCGCGAGCGCCGCGGCGGGGACCGGCCGGCGAGAAGCTCGCGGGAACGGCTCATCTGGACGGCCCTCGCGGAGAATCGCCTCGCGGCGATGGAGCACGAGCTTGCCTGGGCGCGGCGGCTCCGGGCCGGGCTTCGGGGGCTCTAGGCGGGTCGCCGCGGAGAAGCCGCGGAGGGGGGAAACAAAAAGAGGCCCGGGCGGGCCTCTTTCGCGTTGGGCGACGGCGTCGGATGACGCGTCGGCGTGGAGGCGGCTACTCCCCCGCGGGGTCCGCGCAGCCGCCGTCGGACTCGCAGGCGTCGACGAAGGGCAGCTTGAGGTGGGCGGCGAGGGCGGCGCCTTCCTTGCGGAGGCGGAGGGCGCGGCCGGGCTTGCCGGCGGCCAGGGCCAGGGAGCGGCCGTCGTCCAGGACGAGGACCAGGGCGACCCAGGAACCCTTGCCCATCCCGAGAAGGGAGGCCTCCATGCCGCGGCGCTCGTCCTCGACGAGGAAGGAGGACTCGCCCTCGGCGCCCGCGCGGAGCTCCAGGGCGGAGATGCGCTCGACGGGGAGCTCCCAGGTCCGGGACAGGGGGAAGAGGCCGAAGCGGCGGCGGACGAGGGCCGTACCGCCGGCGGCGCCGGCGGCCAGGAAGGACCAGCGGTCCTCGGAGAGGGCCGCGAAGCCCAGGATGCCGGCGCCGAGGAACCAGAGGGCTCGGGCGATGCCGAAGACGTAGTTTTCGGCCACGACGAGGGCGGCCAGGCAGAGGCCGCCGAGGGCGAGGCGGAGGAAGCGGCGGGTGCCGTAGTCAAGGCGCTCCTCGGAGCGCCGCGCGATCGCGGGCAGGGGCTGGAGAAGCATGGGGAGCTCCTTTAGAAAAGGCAGAGTTGGCTCGCCGCGACGGCTTCCGCGGCGACGAGGCCGGGGAGCTCGGCGAGGGAATGGATGCGGGGCAGGCCCGAGTCGCCGAAGCGGTCGAGCTCGTCGATGAGGAGGCCGCGGCCCCCGCAGTCGATGAAACCCTGCACGTATTTCGGGTAGTCGTCGACGAAGAGCGCCTCGGCGGGCTCGACGCCGCAGGCCGCGCAGACCCGGCGCACCGCGTCGGCGTGGGGCTTGCCCTTGAGCTTGTTGTAGCGGATGTCGTAGACCGCCTCGAAGCGGTCGGCGACGCCGAGCCGGGCCAGGATGCGCTCGGCGTGCTCCATCGGCGCGTTCGTGAAGACCGACTTGGGCAGGGGGATCGAGTCGAGGAGCCGGCCGAGGGCCGGATCGGCCGAAAGCGGCTCCTCCTCGCCCGCGGGATGGACCCTCGCGTAGTAGTCCTCCACCGCGTCGAAACCCCGCTCGGCGATCAGCCATTCGAGGGTGGTGCCGTAGTGCCGCATCCGCTCGGAACGGAGGGCCGCCACTTCCTCGCTTCCGATCCCGAGGTACTCGGCGACATACTCGTTCATCCGGCGGAAGACCGCCCGTTCGAGGCCGGTCGCCTCCGAATAGAGGGTGTTGTCGAGGTCGAGAAGGAGATAGCGGAGCATGCGCCCGTGATACCACGCCCGCGCGCCGCGCTACAAGAGGCCGGCGGGAACGGTGGCTGTACGAAACCCCGAAACTGCGATACTATATCCCTGTATACAATCACCCTGGAGGATTGACGTGAAACGCACCGCCATAGCCCTCGCCGCCCTCGTCCTCGCGACCGCCTTCGCCGGCGCCGCCGAGACCAAGATCAAGGGCATCGACCTCGACAAGCCCCGCGTCCGGAACGCGAGCGGCTCCGCCCTCGGCCTCTTCCTCGGCCAGCCCACCGGCGTCACCTACCGCCAGGGCATTTCCAAGACGGACTCCCTCGAATTCAAGGCCGCCTGGGACCTCGTGGATTCCAGCAAGGACGCCGCCGCCTTCGGCTTCCAGGCCAACTGGCTCCTCGAATTCCCCGGCACGATCATCATCGAAGACGCCGACATCCCCCCCTACGTCGGCATCGGCCTCTCCGTCGGCGTGGGCTCCGGCGGCGTCGCCCTCGGCTTCCGCGTGCCCGTCGGCCTCGTCCACCGCTTCCCGAAGGCGCCCCTCGAGCTCGGTCTCGAGGTCGGCCTCGGCATGCTGCTCTTCCCCGCCACGAGCTTCGACGTCGACGGCGGCCTCGCCCTCCGCTACCGCTTCTAGGACCGGCTTCCGGTCGCAAACCGTGCGGGGGGGGGGGGCAGTTGGAAAAAAGTGGCGGCCCCCCCCCCCCCCCCCCCCACCCGCCCCCCCCCCCCCCCCCC
>JAEUJG010000345.1 GCA_016794765.1 Spirochaetaceae bacterium
AGCCCCATGGATTGCGCCAAGGGGATCGGGCTCGCCGCCGCGAACGGCCGCGACGTCCTCGACTTCGAGGGCCTGGACCAGGTGCCCGAACCGGGGCCGCCCCTCCTCTGCGTGCCGACCACCTCGGGCACGGGCGCGGACGTTTCCCAGTTCGCCATCATCAACGACAGCGCCCGCAAGGTGAAGATAGCGATCGTCTCCAAGAAGGCGATCCCCGACGCGGCGCTTGTCGAT
The DNA here is from genome assembly GCA_016794765.1 of Spirochaetaceae bacterium. Lineage (GTDB taxonomy): Bacteria > Spirochaetota > Spirochaetia > Treponematales > Rectinemataceae > JAEUJG01. The sequence continues at coordinate 235 of JAEUJG010000345.1, forward strand.
CCCCTCGTGACCGTCTCCATGCCGCCCGAGCTGACCGCGGCGACGGGCATGGACGCCCTCGTCCACGCGATGGAGGCCTATGTCTCCACGGCCGCCTCGGCGCTCACCGACCTCGACGCCCTGGAAGCCGTCCGCCTGGTCGGAGCCAACCTGCCGGGCGCCGTAGCCGACGGCGGCGACCTGGCCAAGCGGAGCGGCATGACCCTGGCCAGCCTCCTCGCCGGCAGGGCCTTTTCCAACGCCAGCCTCGGCGTCGTCCACGCGATGGCCCACGCCCTCGGCGGCGCCCTCGACCTGCCCCACGGCGTCTGCAACGCCCTCCTCCTCGAGGCGGCGGTCGCCGCGAACTACGAGGCCGTGCCGCGCCGCTACGCCGACCTCGAGTCCGCCCTGGCCGAAGGGCTCGGCGAGAGGCCGGGCGGCAAGCTCGATTCCCTCCTCGCGCTCATCCGGCGGCTCAAGTCCGCGGTCGGACTTGACTATGGCTTGGCGCGGCTCGGACTCGACGCGAAGGATGTCGGGTCGCTTGCCGGGTATGCGCTGCGGGACGCCTGCCTCGTCACCAATCCCCGCGGATTCGACCGGAGCGGGCTGGAAGCCATCTATGTCCGAGCCCTCTAGCCGCCCCGAACCGGAGCGCGACCGGCTGCGCGACCGCTTCCTCGGCATCGACGAATCCTTTTCCGTCAAAAGCTACTATCCCCAGCTGAAGACGCGCCTCCGGGAACTGGAGATCGAACGTTCGCGGGCGCTCGAAAGCGAAGCCCGGCTCGCCAAGCTGAACGCCGAGCTCGAATCCCTCGTCGACGCCAGGACCGCCGCCCTCCAGGACGCGATGGCCGGACTCAAGGAGTCCAACGCCAAGCTCGAGCGCACCTTGAAGGAGTTGCGCGAAGCGCAGGCCCGCGTCGTCTTTTCGGAGAAGATGGCCGTCGTCGGCCGCCTTGTCGCCGGCATCGCCCACGAGGTCAACAGCCCCTTGGGCGCGCTGCTCTCCTCCGTCTCCTTCATCGACACCGCGCTTCCCGAGCTGATCGCGCGGCTCCCCGGCTTCATCTCCTCGCTCGAGGAGGGCGACTTCGAGCGCTATCTCTCCTTGGTCGAAGCGGGCTCGCGCAAGGCCCGCAGGATCGATCCTGCCGGCGATCGGCGGGGAAGGGCGGAATTGGAGGAGGCCTTCGCCGCCTGTCCCGATCCAGCGGCGGCCGCCATGGACGCCGCGGAGCTCGGCGCCGTGGACGCCGTCCTCGCCACGATGGCGGAAATCGGCTGTCCGAGGA
>JAEUJG010000445.1 GCA_016794765.1 Spirochaetaceae bacterium
GACGGCGCGACCATGTCGAGCAAGAAGGACGGCATAGTCAACATCGGCGGCCTCATCTGCTTCCGCGACGAGGCGACCTACCGCGCGTGCTGCACCTACAACATCATGTACGAGGGCTTCAACACTTACGGCGGCATGGCCGGCCGCGACCTCGGCGCCCTCTCCGTCGGTCTCCGCGAGGCGACCGAGTTCGACTATCTCGAGTCCCGCGTCGGGCAGGTGGCCCATCTCGGCGCGAAGCTCGAAGGCTACGGCGTCCCGGTCCTCCTGCCCTACGGCGGCCACGCGATCTTCGTCGACGCGAAGCGCTTCCTGCCCAAGGTGCCGAAGGAGGAGTGCGTCGCGCAGACCCTCGGCATCGAAGCCTATGTCGAGGGCGGCGTCCGCGGCGTCGAGATCGGCACGCTCCTCGCCGACCGCGACCCCGACACGCGGGAGAACCGCTATCCGAAGCTCGAGCTCCTCCGCCTGGCGATCCCGCGCCGCACCTACACGAACGCGCACATGGACTACGTCGCCGCGACCCTGGCGAACGTCCTCGAGCGGCGCGACGGCATCACGCGCGGCTACCGCATCACGCGCGAGGCGCCCATCCTCCGCCACTTCACGGTCGAGCTCGAGCCCGCGAAGTGAGAAGGGCCCGGGCTCCCGCGGGCCCGGGGCCGATGGCCGGCGGAAGCTTTTTGCGCCGCGGCGCCTCCTCGTGTATACTGGCGCGAGGGGGTGCCGCATGAAACACGAGATTGCCTGCGCCTGGACGGGCGGAATGGCCTTCGAAGCGGAGGTCAACGGCCACAGGGTCATGATGGACGCGGACGCGGAGTTCGGCGGCGCCGACTCCGGCCCGAGGCCCAAGCCGCTCCTCCTCGCCGCCCTGGCGGGGTGCTCGGGCATGGACGTGGTCTCGCTGCTCCGCAAGATGCGCGAGCCCCTTTCCTGGTTCGACATGCGCGTCGAGGGCGAGCTCTCCGAGGAGCATCCGAAGCGATACACGGAGATGACGATCGTCTACCGCTTCAAGAGCGCCGACGGCCTCGATCCGGAGAAGGTCGAGAAGGCGGTGGCTCTTTCGCAGGAGAAGTACTGCGGCGTCAGCGCAACCCTCAGGGACTCCGTCCGGCTCGCATGGCGCGTCGAGTACCTCTAGGCGCGCTTTCGCCCGTGCCGCCGGCTTCGCGGCGGCCACCGACCCTCCTCGCGGTCCTCGTGCTCCTCGCGGCCTTCGCCCGCGTTCTTCCCGCCGCGGCCGAGGACGTGGCCGCAGGCGCCGCGGGCGCGACCGCCGCGGACCCGACGACCGCAGCGCCGCGAGCCGGCGGGCCGGGGGTCATCCTCGTCCTCCATTCCTACCAGCGCGACTTTTCCTGGACCGTGGGCATCGAGGCGGGGATCGAAGAGGTCGTCGCCTCGGCTTCGCCGAGGGCGAGCCTCCTCGTCGAGCACCTCGACGCCAAGCGTCTCGAGGACAGCGGCCGGGACGAAGCCCTCGCGGACTATCTCCGTTCGCGCTACGCGGGTCGGCCCCCCGACGCGATCATCGCGAGCGACAACGCGGCCTTGCGCTTCCTGGTCGCCCGCCGCGCCCGGCTCTTCCCCGGCGTGCCCGTCGTCTTCTGCGGCATCAACGACTGGTCGCCCGCCCTGCTCGGCGGGCAGGGCGGCTTCACGGGCGTTTTGGAGCGGCCGGACTACGCCGCGACGATCGAAGCCGCCCGCTCCTTGTTCCGCGGCCCGCGCCCGGTCTACCTGCTCTCCGACCATAGTTCGAGCGGGCGCGCGACCGCGAAGGACTGCGCCGGAGCGATCCTGGCCCGCTTTCCCGACGCCGAGCTCCGCGACATCCCCGACCTGGCCCTCGACCGCCTCGAGGCCTGGTCCGCCGGCCTTCCTCGCGACGCCCTGATCTTCGTCCTCTCCTACGTGGTCGACGGCGCCGGGAGAAATTATCCGCCCGAGGAGGTCGTCGCCCGCCTCCGCGCCGCATCCGGCCTGCCCCTCGTCACGAGCCATGACGTGTACTTCGCGCCCGGGACGCTCGGCGGAATGGTCGCGACCGCGGCGGGGCAGGGGCGGGCGGCCGCGGGAATGGCCTTGGCTGTCCTGGGCGGCGCTGATCCCTCCTCCATTCCCGTCCGCGCCGAAGGCGTGAACGAATTCCGCTTCTCCTTTCCCGAACTCAAGCGGCTCGGCCTGTCCGAATCCGCCCTGCCCGAAGGCGCCGTCCTCGTCGGCAGGCCCGCCACGCTTTTCGAGCGCGAGCCTCGCGCCGCGGGCGCCTTGATCGCGGCGACCGTCTTTCTCCTGGCCGCCCTCCTCGGCCTCGCGGCCGTCGTCGCCGTCCAGCGCCGGATCCGCCTCGCCGCGGCCGCGAGCGAGCGCCGCTTCCGCGGCCTATTCGAGAGCATGGTCTTCGGCTCTTCGCTCCACGAACTTGTCCTCGACGGGGAGGGGCGTCCCGTCGACTATCGCTTCCTGGACGTCAACGACGAATACGGGCGGCTTCTCGGTATGGATCGGAGCGAGGTCGTCGGCAGGACGGCGACCGAGGTCTACGGAAGTCCGGTCTACCTCGAGGAATTCGCCGCCGTCGCCCGCGGCGGCCCGCGCGCCCATCTCGACCTGCCCTTCAAGGGGAGGATCCTCCGCACCACGGTCTATTCGCCGGACTCGAACGAATTCGCGACGGTATTCGAGGACGTGACGGAACGCCGCGCCGCGAGCCTCGCCCTCGAGGAGTCCGAGCGCCGCTACCGCAATCTCTTCGATTCGATGGAGGAGGGCGTCATCTACGAGGCCGCGGACGGCGAAACCGTTTCCGCGAACGACTCAGCCCTCCGGATCCTCGGGCTCGGCCTGGCGGAGCTCCAGGGGCGCGAAGCGATCGACCCGCGCTGGCGCCTGCTTTCCGCTGAAGGCCTGCCGCTCCCCCTCGGGGAGCGCGTGGGCGC
>JAEUJG010000487.1 GCA_016794765.1 Spirochaetaceae bacterium
AGCGCCCGCAGGATTGCTGATCCGGCCGATACGGGAGTATACTGGTCGAGGAAAGCGCCCCGGCGGGACCATCCCTTTATCGGGGCCATCATCCTCGACGGAGACTACCATGTCCAAGCGCCTCCTCATCCGCGACCTCACCCTTCGCGACGGCCAGCAGTCGCAGTTCGCGACCCGCATGAACCAAGCCCAGGTCGACCGCGTTCTCCCCCTCTACAAGAACGCCGGCTTCTACGCGATGGAAGTCTGGGGCGGGGCCGTGCCCGATTCGGTCATGCGCTACCTCGACGAGAATCCCTGGGACCGCCTCGAGAAGATCAAGGCCGGCGTCGGCGGCGCCTCCAAGCTCACCGCCCTCTCCCGCGGGCGCAACCTCTTCGGCTACACGCCCTACCCCGATTCGGTCATCGAGGGCTTCTGCAAGAACGCCGTCAAGTCCGGCGTCGACATCATGCGCATCTTCGACGCCCTCAACGACGTCGACAACATGACGAGTTCCCTGCGCTTCGTGAAGGAGGCGGGCGGCATGGCCGACTGCGCGGTCTGCTACACCGTCGATCCGCACTTCCCCCGCAAGGAGCGCTTCCAGGCCTTCCTCAAGGGCAGGAAGCTCCCGAAGAACCTCTTCACGATCCGCTACTTCGTCGACAAGGCGAAGGAGCTCGAACGCCTCGGCGCCGACATGATCACGATCAAGGACATGGCGGGCCTGGTCGATCCCGCGGAGTCGGCGGAGCTCACCAAGGCCCTCAAGGCCGAGGTCGGCATCCCGATCGACCTCCACACCCACTGCACGCCCGGCTACGGCACCGCGAGCATCCTCATGGCGATGGTCCACGGCGTCGACGTCGTCGACACCACCGCCCTGGCCTGGTCGGGCGGCCCCGCCCACGTCGCTTACGAGATCGTGCAGCTCTTCGCCGACCGGCTCGGCCTCGAGACCGGCGTGGACCGCGCCGCCGTCGGCGCGATGGACCGCGAGCTCCGCCTCATCCGCGCCGAGCTCGCCAAGTTCGACCAGTACCCCGAGAACAACCCGCCCGTCATCGACCTCTCCCGGCACAAGCTCCCCGCCGAGGACACCGCCCTCTTCGACCACGCGGTGGAGGAGGCCCTCCGCGGCAAGACCGACAAGGTCCTGGATCTCTGCCACCGCATCGAGGCGCGCTTCAACTATCCCGCTCCCGACGAGGCCGTCCGCATCGCCCAGATCCCCGGCGGCATGTACACCAACATGCTCGCCCAGCTTGAGGAGGCGAAGCTGGGAGACAAGCTCCAGGAGGTCCTGGAGGCCGTGCCCGAGGTGCGCCTGGCCTGCGGCGTGCCGCCCCTCGTCACGCCGACGAGCCAGATCGTCGGCGTCCAGGCCGTCAACTGCGTCGTCGACCGCGCCCAAGGGAAGCCCTTCTACACGAACGTCTCCAAAAACTTCGCCGAACTCGTCAAGGGCAACTACGGCCGCACGCCCTGGCCCGTCGATCCGGACTTCCGCGAGAAGGTCTGCGGCGTCCGCGAGGAGACGCCCTACGACACCTCGAAGTACAAGAAGCAGCCCAATCCCGAACTCCCGGACTGCGGGAACGCCAAGCTCGCCCGGAACGAGAAAGAGGAGCTCCTCCTCGAGCTCTTCCCGAGCGTCGCCGACAAGTTCCTCCGCGGACAGCGCAGGCGCGAGTGGCTCGAGGCGAACCCGCCGCCGCCCCCCGCGCCCCCGAAGCCCGAGCGCTACCCTTCCCGCTTCTGGGAAGAGGAGCTGGCGCTCGGCATGGAGGCCTAGGGACCGACGGGCAGCCGAAACGGCAAGTCCCGCGACAAACGGCAAGGCCGTCCGGAAGCGATTCCGGACGGCCTTTTTGTCGTCGGCCCGATCGGGCCGACGGGGGCCCAAGCGCGCGCGGCGGGCCGCCGAACGGCCGCGCCGCCCCGCGGCCGATGTCGCGTCAGGCCATGTACTTCCTGCCCACCACCCAAAGTGAGACGAGGATGACGGAGCGCCACGCCACCTCCTGCAGCCAAGGAATGAAATCGGGCTTGAAGATGTTGTTGAAGAAGAAGTAATAGAGCACGTAGGCGGCCCAGAGGCCGAAGAGGGCGAAGGAAAAGATCTTCGCGAGGCCCGAGGAGACGGAGAGGAAGAGGCCGAGTACGAGGATGCCGCCCATCACGAGCTCTATGACGGACGTGACGATCCGGAGGCCGTCGTTCCGGCCGAAAAAGCGCGCGATCTCCGAGAGCTTGGAGTTGTAGTTCGTGAGTCCCAGGATGCCGAGGGCGAGGAAGAACAGGCCGAGGCTGAGCTGGAGAAAAAACAGCGAGTCGAGGGTGAAGGAAGATCGCTTTGCCATGAAGGTCGCTCCTTTCGTGCTTTGGATACGGGGCAAGTCTAGCGGCTGGCCCGGCGGGCGTCAAATACGCCGCTGCCCGGCCAAGCGCGGCGGGCGCTTCACCTAGGCGCGTGGCCGGCGTACAATCGCCGCATGCGATCGACGACACGAAACGCGGCGGGCGGCGTCCTGCCCGCGGCCTTCAGGGCCAGCTTGCCCGTCCTTCTCGGCTACACGACCATCGGTCTCGCCTTCGGCCTCGTCCTCGTCGGCGCGGGCCTCCCTTGGTGGCTTTCGCCCCTGATGGCCCTGGTCGTCTACGCGGGCGCCGCGCAGTTCATGGGCGTCGGCCTCGTCGCCGGCGGCGCGGGCCTCGCGGAAATCGGCCTCCTCACCCTCCTCATGAACGCGCGCCACGCCGTCTATGGATTGTCCCTGCTTGGAAAATTCTCCGGCGCGGGACGCCTGAAGCCCTACCTCGTCTTCGGGCTCACCGACGAAACCTACGGCCTCCTCACGACTGTGGAGCCGCCCCGCGGCGCCGATCCGATCCATTTTTACGCCGCGCTCACCGCCCTCGACCAGTGCTATTGGTTCCTCGGCTGCCTCGCCGGGGCGATCCTCGGCGCCGCCCTCCCCTTCGACACGACGGGCCTCGACTTCGCCCTCACCGCCCTCTTCGTCGTGCTCCTCGTCGAGCAGATCCGCGCGCAGCGCAGGCCCGAGCCCTATCTCGCGGCGCTCGCCGCCGGGGCCCTCGCCTATTTCCTCGTCGACCCGCGGGACTTCCTCCTCGCTTCCCTCGCCCTCGCGATAGGCGGCCTCCTCCTCCTTCGCGGCAGGCTCGGCGCGGCCGGCGCGGCCGGCGCGGGCGCCGCGTCCGCCGTCGTGCGCGAAGGCGGGAACGGCGCCGCGGGCGGCGACCGATGACGCGCATGCTGCTCGCCGTG
>JAEUJG010000496.1 GCA_016794765.1 Spirochaetaceae bacterium
CAGCCTCCAGCCGGGGGAGGCCCTGCCCCCCGGCTTCGCGCCCCTCCTGCCGGGCCTGGGCGCGGAGGCGGGAAAGGCCGCGAGCTGGACGCTCTTCGAGCCCGTCGGCGGCGAGGATCCCGCCGCCGAACGCGTCGCGACGCTCGGGGATCCGGAGGAGCTGGCCCGGCGCTGCGAGTCGCGCGCCTGGTGGTCCGTCGCCGGGGCCGCCATGGCGCTCGCCCTCGCCCTCGCGCTGAACTACGCCCTGGCCTTCGTGGCCTGGCGCCTCCTGGCGGGCCCATAAAAAGGCCCCCGGCCTGGGGCCGGGGGCGCGTTGTCCGAACGAGGTTTCGGGCCGTCGAGACGGGGCTAGGAGCGCCCCGAATCCTTGTCCTCGTCGTCGGAGGCCTCGTCGTCGCCGGGGGAATCCTCCCCGTCCAGGGGCTCGTCGTCGTAGCTCCCCTCGTCGTCCAGGGATTCCCCGCCCTCCGATCCGCCGCCGACGGATTCGTCGTCGGAAGGATGGGCGTAGGCCTCGTCGTCGAAGCCGTCGTCCTCGGCGACCCGGTCGTCCCGGTCCTGTCCGCGTCCGCCGGCGGGCTCGGAGGCCGGCGCGGCCTCGCCGCGCTTGCGGGCGCGGCTGACGGGGAGGGGCCGTCCGCGGAAGTCGACGCCGTCGAGCGCGGCGATGAGCTCCTCCGCCTTGTCGGGATCGACGTCGGCGAAGGCGTAATTGTCGAAGGCGCGGATGTCGCCGATGTCCTCCAGGGCGAGCCCGCCTTCCTCCGAAAGGAGGCGGAGGAGGACGCGGGGATAGAGGCGCTGGCGCTTGCCCATGCCGAAGAAGATCGTGGCGCCCTCGCCGGAGAAGCGGGGACGGGGCTCTTCGGGCCGGGCATCCTCGGGCGCCTGCCGCTCGCGCCGCGGCTCTCCCGCTTTCTTTTCCTCGCGGCGGGTTTCATCGCGCCGCGGTTCCTCCCGGCGGCGGTTGCCGCGGTTGCCGCGGCCGCCCTCGGAAGGGGCGGTCCGGGCCGCCTCGAGGACGAGGAGGGCCGCCGCGTAGGAGCGAAGGTGGAAGGGCACCTTCTTGCGGAACTCCGCGCGCATCTGGTTGAGGGCCGTCGGGTCGGTGGGCGAGGCAAGCTCGCGGAGCACTCGATCGAGGATGGCATCGACGGCCCGGACGGGCGTACCCGGCGCCGGGCGGGACTTCGGCATTGCGGACTCCTTGTGCGTAACGCTACTCGTTCGATTCTCTCCTACTTCCTCGCTCTAGGCAAGGCGTTCCGCCCTTTTAATCGCCGCCCGGGCCCTCCGCGAGCCGCTCCCGGGCGAAGGCCAGGGCCTTCTCCGCCTCTTCGAAGGCCGAGGCCGCGAGCCGCGCCTTGTCCTCGACGAGATCGCCCCGAAGCGCCGCCTCCAGGGCGAGGAAGGCGGCGTAGGCCCGGCGGGCCTTGCCGGTGCCGAGGATGTTGACGAGGGAGTGGACGAGTTCGACGCTGCCGGCCGCGTCCCGCGCCGGGTCGAGCTTCCTGAGCTCCGCGAGTCGGCGCGAGCCGTCGGCGACGAGGATCTCGAGCAGGTTCCTGCGGAAGCTCTCGTCGCCGTGGTAGGCGGCGAGGAGGCCGTCGAGATCGACAGCCTCGCCGCCGAGCCGGCCCTCCGCCCCGGCCGACCCGTCGGCCGCGAAGAGCCCCGCAGGCCCCCCGTCGGCGGGCGCCGCCTCCCGCGTTCCCATGTCCGCCTCGGCCAGCAAATCTTCGGCCGTCACCGGCTTCCGCAGCAAGGCGTCGAAACCGGTTTCGAGGAGCTCCCGCCTTTCGCCGTCGGAAAGGGCGCGCGCGCTCAAGGCGACGACGCGCGGGCGCGCGCGGCCGCGGGCGTCGCGGATCGCCTTGGCGGCGGCCGGGCCGTCGAGGCCGGGCATGACGAGATCGAGGATGACGAGGTCGTAGTCTTCCGCGACGGCGGCCGCGACCGCCGCCCTTCCGTCCATGGCCTCGGCGACCGCGTGGCCCGCCTTTTCCAAGGTGCGGCGCGCGAAGACGCGGTTGATGCGCTCGTCGTCCGCGACGAGGATCCGTCGGGCCGAAGGTTTGGTCCCCGCGAGCTCCTCGAAGGGCAGGACGACCGCGAAGACGCTGCCCCTGCCGGGTTCGCTTTCCGCGCCGATCCGGCCGCCCATACGGGTCACGAGGTCCTTCACGATGGCGAGCCCGAGTCCGCTGCCGGCGATTCCGCTCCCCTCAAAAGAGCCGCGCCAGTAGGGGTCGAAAACGCGCCCGAGCTCCTCCGGCGTCATGCCCGGACCGCTGTCGCGCACCTCGAAGCGAACGAGCCTCCTCCCGGCCTCCCGGCCCTCGTCGCGGACGGCGAAGGCGATGGAGCCGGTGGCGGTGTACTTGAGGGCGTTGCCGACGAGGTTGCCGAGGATCTGGTCGAGCCGGCGCCGATCGCCCCGCACGGCGACCGGCAGGCCGCCGTCCGCCTCCCACGCGAACGCGAGGCCCTTGGCCGCCGCCGCGACGCCGAAGCCCTTGGCGGCCTTGGCGACCGCGGCGACGAGGTCGAAGGGCGCCGGCCTGAGCTCGAAGGCTCCCGAGTCCATCGCGGAGCGGTCGAGGAGTTCGTCGAGGAGGAGGTGGAGGCCCGTTCCGGTCTCCTTGATGAGGGCCGCGTATTCCCGGATTTCCGGCCGCTCGGCTTCCGCCTCGAGGCTTTCGGCGATGTTGACGATGCCGCCGACCGGACCGCGGATGTCGTGGCTCACCGAGGCGAGGAGGCGCTCCTTGGCGCGGTTCGCGCGCTCCGCCTCGTCGCGGGCCGACTCGAGTTCCCGGTATCGCCTGTCGAGGAGGAGGGAGGCCGTCTTGAGCGCCTCGGAAAGGCTCGCCACCTCGAGGAGCTTCGAGTCGGGCCAGGCGACCAGCTCGGGGTGGTCGGCGTTTTCGGTGAAGCGCAGGGCCGAGCGGCGCAGCGACTCGAGGGAGAAGACGATGAGGCCGCTGGCCCAAGCCGTCGCGACGATGACGACGACGTAGCCGAGGAGGATAAGGATCGTGATCCGCTCGCCGTAGGCCCCCAAGGCCGCCGCGTAGGGGCCGATCGGCGCTTCGAGGACGAGGCGCCAGCCGGAATCCCCGCCGAGCTCGTAGTCGAGGCTGAAGCCCGCCCCGCCCTTCCCGGGGCCGGGGCGGTCGGCCTCGTCGAGGGAGACGTAGCCGGC
>JAEUJG010000510.1 GCA_016794765.1 Spirochaetaceae bacterium
CTCGCCGGTTTCCGGCCGGGTGGTGGCGGAAAAGATTGAAACCGGGGACGAGAAATCCATCCTCGTCCTCTGCCGGCAAGCCTATTACCTCGGCGGCAAGGAAGAGAGCTGCGAGTACGAACTCCTCCTGAAGAATTTCAAGTACGACGCCAAGGGCGGGACCGTGGAGCGGGAAGCGGCGATCGGAACCATCGCGGCCACGACCCGGCTCGCGGCGCGAAGCCGCGTCCTCGATCCCTACATGCTCAGGAACACCACCGCGAAGCCGGTCTTCAAGGATGGCTTCTGGTACTTCTTTCCCGCTTGGCTCGATCCCTCCAGGCTCCAGGCCCTGTCCTTCCGTCAGGTCGGCTCCTTCGAGGCCGCCGTGGCGGATTTCTACGTGCGGTGGGCGCGCGAGGACGAGAAGGACGACCAGTCCTTCGCGACCATCCATTACTTTCCCGAGCTCGACCGGATCAGGGTGAAGATCAAGCTCGACGCCTATCCGGTCCCGGCGAACCGGACCCAGGCGCTCGGCATGACGGAGCTCAATTTCTACCGGAATCCCGGCCTGTTCGTGTCCGAAAGCCGCTTTCCCATGGGCGGCACGTACGTCCCGATCCTGTACTGGCAAAAGGGCTTCAAGGAATACCTCGAAAAGGAATACGTTCTCGGGAACGAGCTCTATGTCTACTGCAGCATCTACACGCTGGACCACGCCAACAAGGCCATCGTCGTCTGCGTCCGCGACTTCGCCCTCAAGTCCGACGAGGACGTGATCGCGGAGCGCAAGAAGGATTTCGAAAAGTAAGGCCCCCGGGCGGGCGCCCCCGCGGGCGCCCAGCCCCCGCGTCCCCGCGCCGGCGTCCGGCCGCGGCGCGCCCCGGCGCCGGCGCCCGGGGGCTATTACTCCTCAGCGCCCAAGCCCCCCGGCTATGACCGCGCGCACGCGCTCGGGGAGGAGCTTCCGCTCCGCCGGACCGAGGCCCGCCGTGGGAATGGGCTCGTGGATCTTGAAGAGGATGTCGCCCCTGCCGATCCGCAGCTTTTCCTCCCACATCCGGAAGCTTCCGTCGATCGTCACCGGCAGGATGGGCGCCCCCGCCTTGGTGGCGAGCTTGAAGGCTCCGGGCCTGAAGGCTCCCATCGCGGGTCCCCGGCTTCTCGTTCCCTCGGGGAAGATCATGACCGCCTTGCCGGCCTTGAGCTTGGCCACGCCGCGCTCGATGGAGCGGCCGGCCTTTCGCGCGTTGCCGCGGTCGATGAACACTGAATCGAGCGCCGCGATCCAAAGGTTGACGAGGGGCATGAAGAGGGCCTGGCTCTTGGCGACGAAGCCGACGGTCCGGGGAACCAGCGCCAGGACGAGCACGATGTCCCAATTGCCCTGATGATTGCCGACCAGGCAGAGCGGGCCCGTCGCGGGTACGCGCTCGAGTCCCTCCACGCGGACCTTCGTGCCCGTGACGGCGTTGAGGCTCCCCGCCCAGAGGCGGATCAGTGACTGGAAGGCGGGCTGGAAAAGCTCCCCGAGTCCGAAAAGCCCGAGAAGGAGATAGAGCGCGCAGAGCGGCGTCGCGAGGAGCATGGAAATCCAGAAATAGGTGAAGAAAAGTATGGAGCGGAGCATGGCCCATCATCGCCTGACGGGCCGGGCTCGGCAAGCCCTTGACGCCCGGCTCCCCCTCGCCGCCGCCTTCACGCCTTGCTTTCCGTCCGCGGACGGCTATACTTCGCTCCCTATGAAGATCATCGTCGGCCATGCGAACATGGATCTCGATTGCCTCGCCTCGATCGTGCTCGCGCGCTACCTCTTTCCCGACCACGCGCCGGTGCGGAGCTCCCTCGTCCATCCTTCGGCCCGAAAGCTCCTCAACCTCTACGAGGACCGACTCGGTTTCCTCATGCCCGGCGACCTGAAGGGAGAGAGCGTCGAACGCATCGTCGTGGTGGACACGCGGAGCCTGGACCGGATCGCGGAGCACGTGAAGGGCCGCGACCTCGCCGCGACGGAGATCGAGATCTTCGACCACCATCCGCCCGCCGAGCGGGACATTCCCGGCGCCCTCGTTCACGACCGCGACTACGGGGCGAACGCGAGCCACCTGGCCCTCATCCTCAAGGAGAAGGGCGCGGCGGTCTCGGCGGAGGACGCGACCGTCGCCCTCGTCGGGGTCTACTCCGACACGGGGAACTTCACCCACGAGAACACGCGCCGCGAGGACTTCGAGGCCGCCGCCTGGCTCCTCGAGCGGGGCGCTTCCCTGAAGCTCGTCAAGGACCTGAGCGAGCCGCTCAAGGAGCGGCGCCAGCTCGAGCTCTTCCACGAGGCGCTCAACCGCCTCGAGCGCCGCACGATCCGCGGCTACCTCGTCCAGACCTGCTATTTCGAGCTCGACGACGACGCCCTTGGGCTCGGCGCCGTCATGGAGCGGGTTTTCGAGGTGGAGAACGGCGAGATCCTCTTCGGCTTCTTCAACTTCAAGGCCAAGGGCAGGCTCCTCGTCATCGCGCGGAATTCCGTGGACGCCGTGCGCCTGGACGAACTCCTCGCCGACTTCGGCGGCGGCGGCCACGCGCGGGCCGCCTCGGCGACCGTGAAGACCGAGTCGGGGCCGGAACTCGCCCGGCAGATTCTCGAGTACCTCGAGGTCGCCCTCGTGCCGGCGGCCACCGCGCGCGAGCTCATGTCCGCCGACGTCTTCACGATCC
>JAEUJG010000245.1 GCA_016794765.1 Spirochaetaceae bacterium
GTCCGGCACCGAGGCCGCCGGCGTTCGGGCGCGGAAGGCCGGAGCCGCCCGGGCGCGGGGCCTCGGCGCCGGCGACAACAAAAAAAGAGGCCGCCTTCGGGGGAAGGCGGCCGGTCGCTCGAATGAAGCCCGCCGGGGCTCCGTATCGGGGGGTAGAAGGTCGCGGAACCCTCGGTCCGGCTCCGCACCTACGATCAGTATACCATAAAATCAGCCGAGAGGCATCACCCTGACGATTTTCATGAAGGTCGACTTCTCGGTGATGCGGGGGTTCTTGTTGTCCTCGATCTGGCGCTTGATCTCGGCGGGATCGGAGATGTACTCGACGACGATGCGGGCGCCCTTGTTGCGGTCGAGCTTCTCGGTCGCGGTGGGGTTGTAGATGTAGGCCGTGACGACGGCGAACTTCCTCGCCTTGAAGTTCTCGATCGTCTGGTTCGGCGCCAGGCCGAAGACGAGGGCGCTGCGGTCCTTGGTGACGCCGGGGATGACGACGGCGGCGTTGGGCGTGCCGTCCGCGTTGACGGTGGCGACGGAGATGGCGCACTGCATGGTCTCGAGGGCCTTCCAGAGCTCATCGCCCTGGAGGGAGCTCTTGGCGTAGTACTGGGTGGTGGAGGCCTTGGAAATGGCGTCGGCGGACTGGGCGGCGGCGCCGAGGCAGAGGACGAGGGCGACAAAGGCGGCGAAGAGGATTCGCTTCACGATGATCTCCTTGGGGTACGCAAAATAATTACGGCGTACATATTATCTATAACAAAATCTCTATTCCGTCAAGCCATCATCGAAGCGCCCTCCAAGAGAGTCTTCGGCCTTCCGTTCGCGGGGGAAATACTCTATACTCGCGCCTAGCCTAAACGCCTCAAGCGGGAGTCCGGAATGCTCTTCACGACGGGAAACCTCATTACCCTCGGCATCGTCGTCGTCATCCTCGCGCTCTATCGCCAGCTCGACCGGGACAACCGCTCCCTCGAGAAGGTGAAGAAGTTCGCCGACAAGCTCCAGGGAGACCTTTCCGCCTACGTGGACAAGCGCTCCGAGGACCTCCAGCGCTACGGCATCGAGCTCGACGTCCAGCAGAAGGCCGCCAAGGAGCTCCTGAAGCGCCTCCAGTCCGTGGAGGAGGGGCTATCCGCCCGCGCCGAGGCGATCGGCCAGATCGAAAAGCGCCTCGGCGAGTACGACTCCGTCCTCGGCCGCCTCATGGACATGACCGCCCGCGTCGACGAGAACCTCGCCCGCCTCCACGCGGAGAGCGAGTTCACCGACCAGGTCGCCCGCAAGCTCGGCGAGGCGGAGAAGACGATGGCCGTCGTGGAGCGCGAGCTCCCCGCCCTCCGCGAGAATTTCGCCCGCGACAACCAGGCGGCCCTGGCCGCCTTCCGCGACGAGGTGACCCTCGACGTGGAGCGCCGCCTCGCCGAGACCCGCGCCCTCCTCGAGAAGGCCCGGGCCGAGGCCGAGTCGAGCCTGGCCCTGGCGGAGTCCGGCCGCCGCGAGGCGGAGAAGGACATCGCCCGTGCCTTCGAGAAGGCCCGCGTGGAGGCGAACAAGCTGGAGGACGCCGCCTTCGAGAAGCTCAAGGAATCCTCCGACCTCAAGGCGGCCCGCCTCAAGGAGACCGTCGAGGAGAAGTTCGCGCAGATCGGCCAGGCGGCCAAGGACAAGGCCGCCGAGACCCAGGCCTTCGTCAGGAACCTCAAGGCGGAGGCCAAGGCCGAGGCCCAGGAGGCGATGGCCGAACTCAAGGCCGTCGGGGACGCGGCCGCCGAGCTCATCGCCCGCGCCGCCAGGGAGCGCGAGGCCTTCGCCTCCCGCCTCGCGGAGGAGGGCGCCGCCCTCGAGACCCGCGCCTTCGGCGAGTTCGAGCGCCGCATCGCGGAGTACGGCTCGGCGGTGGAGGCGAAATTCGCCCGCCTCGAGGCCGTGGAGAGCGACATCGGCGCCCTCGAGTCGGGCCTGCGCGCCGCGATGGACCAGACCGGCCGCCGCGTGGAGAACGACTTCGCCGCCTTCGGGCGCGCGCTGGAGGACCGCCGCGCCCGCTTCGAGGAGGGCTTCCTGGCCGAGACCGCCAAGCTCCGCGAGGGCATGCGCTCCCTCGAGGAGGAGCTCGCCGCCCTCAAGGCCCGCGCCT
>JAEUJG010000578.1 GCA_016794765.1 Spirochaetaceae bacterium
TCCGCGAGGCCCGCCTCGTCGCCGAGGGACTCGGCGACCGAAGCTCGGTAGAGCAGGGAGAGTTCGTGGTCGGGCACCAGGGCCAAGACCTTTTCGAACCAACCACCAGCGAGGTCGGGACGGCCGGTGCGGTAGAGGGCCTCGCCGAGGGCGAACATGACGCGGGGATCGGCGCCGCGCGCGCGAAGCAGCGCTTGGAGACGCGGCACGAGGGTTTCGGGCGCCGCCCCCAAACGGGAGTCCGCCAAGGCCGCGTAGTACTCGACCATGGGGCGTTCAGCGCCGAGAGCCGCGGCGCGCTCGGCGGCGGCCCTGACCCCGCGGTAGTCGCCGAGCTCCCAAAGGGCCTGGGCCAAGCCCAAGCGGAAATAGGGCTCCTCGGGATCGGACTCGATGGCCCGCTCCCAGTGGTCGCGGGCCCGTTCCGTCTGTCCAAGGGCGAGCAGGCTTTCAGCCGCGATGGCGCGGATGGCGGGATCGTTCGGTTCAGCCCGGAGGAGGGACAGTGCTTCGGATAGAGCCTCCCTCCAGCGCTCCTCTCGGAAGGCGACCGACGCGCGGAGCCGACCCAGCGATCGGCTGTCCTGGGGCGCCCGAGGCAGTTCGGGGTTCCCGCCCCGAAGGCGCTCAAATTCGGCGAGAGCTTCGTTCTTGCGTCCGGCAGCGTGAAGGAGGCCGGCGCGGAGCCAGTGGATCGATTCGTCTTCGGGGGAAAAGGAGAGGGCGGCTTCCGCGTCGGCGAGGGCTTCAGGGAAGCGGGAAAGCTCGCGCAAAGCCCGCGCCCTCCAGAGTCGCGGACCGGGACCGTCGAGGCCGTTCTGGATGGCGAAACCGAGCATCTGCCTGGCCATGTCGGCCTCGCCGCGGGCAAGGAGCTTCACGGCGCGGACGAACAGGGCATTGAGGTAGCCGCGGAAAATGCGCTGGTCGCCGGGGGCGAGGTTGACGGCCTTTTCGAGGCAAGCCAACGCGGCCTTGCTTCGTTTTTCCTTGAGGAGGGCCGCGGCGAGAAGGGCCCAAGAATGGGCCTTCGAATCATCCGCTTCCAAGCTCCGCCTGAGGCAAGCCGCGGCTTCCTCCGACCGACCGGCGGCGAGATATGCCCTGCCGAGGAAGAAGAAACCCGCGGCGCGGTCGCCGCCCGCCCGGACATAGAGCCGCAGGGCTTCGATGGCCTTGCCCCATTCCCCCAAGGCGTGATGGCTCCGCCCGAGGAAAAGGAGAGCTTCGGGCGCGGCATCCTCTTCGGCGAGGATGGCGGTGAGCAACTCGACGGCTCGGCCGTAATCGCGGGCCTCGCCGGCCTTGATCGCCTCGTCCAGGAGCCTCTTCGAGCTGGTTGCGGCCATGGGTCAAATGTACACCGGGGGACAGAGCTGCCGCAATCGGGTTCGATCGGCGACGCAGGGAGCCTTCCACGACCAAACGGACGCCCTTGCCGAAGGAAAGGGTGCGGTCTACACTCCAAGGGTGAAATCGCTTCGTTCCGGCGTCGCTCGCTTTGCCTTCCTCTCCGCCCTCGCCCTCGGTGCCGCCATCGGTTTGGTCTGGGCCATGGCCCTTCAGGAAGACCAATCGCGCCGCCTTGCCTACCAGTTTGAGGCTTATCGCGCGTCTTCGGCCCTTGTCGAGGCTTTTTCCCAAGACGGAGAGCTCGAATTGCCGGCAGGTTCGCCGATTCTCGGATTCGGGCTCTATGGGGTCCGCGGCGCCGGGCTTGTCGTCAAGGGAAGCGCTCCCGTAGTCTTGGAGGTGGAACCAGCCCTGGTTCCGGCCTTTGAAAAAAGCCCCGGCGGCCAATCCTTCATCCTCCTCCGGCCGGTGGCGGCTTCGGACGGCTATGGCCGCGGGGCGATGATGGGCAACATGATGGGAGGCATGGGGCAAGGCGCCTTCCGCGGCGCCAGGCGGTACGGGTTGCCGCCTCCGGGCGCTTCGCCGCCAGGAAGCCTGCCCGGAGGCGTGCCGGAGCTGCCGCCGGCCGCCGGCCCCGCCATCGGGGAGGGGCAAGGCCTACCATCCGCTTCTCCGCCGCCGGCCCGTCCTTTGCCTCGCTATCTATTCCTCGAGTACGACGCCATGGCCGCCACGCGGGACAGCTACAGGCTTCTCGTCGTCGCCGCGATCCTGTCCGCGGCCCTCCTCGGCGTCTACGCGCTGTTGTTGGCTCTCTACCGGAGAAACGCGGAGCTGCGCGAGCGGGAACTCCGGAACCGCGAAGTCCTGCAACTCGGCGAGGCCGCCCGCACCTTGGCCCACGAGATCAAGAATCCCCTGGCGATCATCCGCATCCAGACGGCTTCGCTGCGCCGCGTCGCTCCGGAATCCGGCCCCGCCGCGGCCATCATCGAAGAGGAAATAGATCGCCTAACGCTTTTATCCGACCGGATCCGGGAATTCCTGCGCGGAGGCGCAGGGGAGCCGGAGAGCGTGGAGCTTGGCTCCTTTCTCGCCTCGTTCGCGGCGCGCTACGGGGAGGGCGGCATCGAACTCGCTTCCCTGCCCGAAGGGGCCGTCGCGCGCGTCGATCCGCGCCGCCTCGCCGAAGCCCTCGACAATCTCGTGCGGAACGCCGTGGAGG
>JAEUJG010000628.1 GCA_016794765.1 Spirochaetaceae bacterium
CGCCCATTCCCTCACGAACAAGCTCTCGGCGACGACCGACCGCAGGGAGGCGTTCAAGGGGGCCGACTTCATCATCTCCTCCATCGAGGTGGGCAACCGCTTCAAGCTCTGGGACGAGGACTGGAAGGTCCCCCTCCAGTACGGCAGTCCGCAGGTCTACGGCGAGAACGGCGGGCCCGGCGGCGTCTTCCACGCCCTGCGCATCGTGCCGCCCATCCTGGAGATCGTCCGGGACGCCATGGAGGTCTGTCCCAAGGCCTACATCTTCAACTTCTCGAATCCGATGACGGCGATCTGCACGACGGTGGCCCGCGCCTTCCCCGAGGCCAGGTTCATCGGCCTCTGCCACGAGATCGGCTGGCTTTCGCGTTGGCTTCCGCGCATCCTCGGGATGGATCAGGCCGACATCGGCTTCCGGGCGGCGGGCCTCAACCACTTCAGCTGCGCGCTGGAGATCAAGGACCGTAGGACCGGCCGCGACCTGTATCCGGAAACGCGGGCCAAGGCGGCGGCTTTCTTCGCCCGCGATCCCGGCTACAGCGACCTCCTCGACGAATACCGCGCCACCGGCAAGATGGATTCCGTGGAGGCCTTCCACAAGGGCGAGTCCGTCGGGCCGAGCCGCTTCGAATGGGCGGACCGGAAGCTCGTCAAGTTCATGCTCGAGAACTACGGACTCCTGCCGATCACGACCGATTCCCATTTCGGCGAGTACCTCGGCTGGGCCAGCGACGTGGTCGACCATCGCGGCATCCTGGATTTCTACGATCTCTACAAGGTCATGCTCGGCCAGGAGGCGCGGCGGGAGATCGTCCTCAAGGTGTCGGAGCGCGTCGTGCCCATAATCGAAGGCATCGTCGGCGACCTCGGCTACGAGGAGGAGGCCGTCAACCTCCCCAACGGCGCCCTCATCCCCGACCTGCCTTCTTGGATCGCCGTGGAGGTTCCCGCCATGGTGGGCAAGGCCGGCATCCAGGGCATCGGGATGGGCGACCTGCCCAAAGGCTACCTTGGCCTGCTCCGGGAGTATTGCGGCGTCTACGACCTCGTCGCCGAGGCCGTGATACACAAGAAAAAGGACCTGGTGATCCAGGCCCTTCTCGCCAATCCCGTGGTCCACAAGGCCGCGGGCCTCCGGGAGATGCTCGACCGCATGATCGATCTCCAGTCGCCCTGGCTCGATTACCTGCGCTAGTCTTTCCGCCGCGCGCGTCGCGCGGTCTTTTTTGCTTGTGAAATCGCCGAAGCCCACGCGGGCTTCGGCGTTTTTCATTGGACCTGAAATGCGAAACGTGCCTGTTTTATCAGCTGCAGCCGGTAGTGCTGCCGCACGTTTCGCATTTCAGGCAGGTGCCGTTGCGGACGAGGGTGAGGTGGCCGCAGACGGGGCAGGGGTCGCCTTCGTAGCCCTTGATGCGCGCGCTCCGCGCCGTGTCCTTGGGCTTGGCCAAGGCCTGGGACGCCGCCGGGGCGGGCGTCGCCTGGCCGGACGCCGCCGGAGCCCGAACCGCAACAGAAGCGTTGCCTGACGGCGCATTGTCCGCCGGAGCGTTGCCCGGCGCGGCCGAGGGCGCCCCGGCCGACGGCTTGGGGTTCTCCTTCGTCTCGCGGCGGACGCGGCCGGCTTCGAAGGCCCGGCTCTGCACCGCCTTGGCGTCGGGCGCCTTCCGGTTCTGGGTGCCCGTGGTCTCGAGGTCCTCGGGCTTCACCTGGCCGAGGTCCCTGCGCCCGAGGTAGGAGATGGCGAGGTCGCGGAAGATGAAATCCAGGGTGCTCGTGGCCATCTTGATGTAGTCGTGTCCCTGGACCATGCCGTTCGGCTCGAAGCGGGTGAAGGTGAAGGCGTCCACGTACTCCTCGAGGGGGACGCCGTACTGGAGGCCGAGGGAGACGGAGATCGCGAAGGAGTTGAGGATGGAGCGGAAGGCCGCGCCTTCCTTGTGCATGTCGAGGAAGATCTCGCCGAGCCCGCCGTCCTCGTATTCGCCGGTGCGGACGAAGATGGAGTGGCCGGCGATCTTGGCCTTCTGGGTGTAGCCGGCGCGGCGGTTCGGCAGGTTGCGCCTGACGCCGCGCGGGGCCGCGGGCAGTCCGGGCAGCTCGGGGTCGGGGAGGGCCACGGTGGACGATGCGTCGCGCGCCGCGGCCAGGGCCAGCCCGGAGGAGGCGGGACGGGCGGCGGGCGCCGGGACCCCGGCCGGGTCGTCCTCGCCGAAGGCGCCGGTCTGCAGGGCGACGATGGAGTCGGCGATGATGTCGGCGCCGGGCGCGAGGGCGGAGAGCGGCTGGGAGAGCTTGGAGCCGTCGCGGTAGAGGGCGATGGCCTTGAGCATCGAGCGCCAGGCCAGGGAGTAGGCGCCCTTCACGTCCTCGTAGGTCGCGGAGTTGGGCATGTTGATGGTCTTGGAGATCGCGCCGGAGACGAAGGGCTGGACGGCGGCCATCATCGCGATGTGCGCCTTCCACTCGATGGCGCGCGTGCCGCGCTTGCCCGAGGGGGTCGCGGTGTCGAAGACGGCTTCGTGCCCGGGCTCCAGGCCCGGAGCGCCCTCGACGCCCATCGTCCCGCAGGCGTAAAGCTCGGCGGCTTCGATTTCCGCGTCGGAGAAGCCGAGGTGCCGGAGGAGGCTGAAGCCGGGCAGGGAGTAGGTCGCCTCGGGCACCGAGACGGCCGCGAAGGCCTCCTTGCCGAGGGAGTAGGGAGCGAAGCAGGAGTCGAGGGAGATCGAGGTCTTGAGCGCGGCCTCGGCCTTGTCGAGGGCGGAGGTCGGCAGGCCCTTGGCGGCGAGGGACTCGTAGGACAGCGCGAGTCCGGCCTTGCCCGCGCCCTTCAGCGTGCCGCGGCCGAGGGCGTAGGCTTCGATTTCGCCTATCTTCTCCTCGGAGTAGCCGAGGGCGCGGAGGGCGGGCGGGACGCTCGTGTTGATGATCTTGAAGTAGCCGCCGCCCGCGAGCTTCTTGAACTTAACGAGGGCGTAGTCAGGCTCGACGCCGGTGGTGTCGCAGTCCATGAGGAGGCCGATCGTCCCCGTGGGCGCGATCGCGCTCACCTGCGCGTTCCTGAAGCCGTGCTTCTCGCCGATCGCCAGCGCCTCGTCCCAGGCCTCGCGCGCCGCGCGGGCCAGGTTGGCGGGGCACTTGCCCGAATCCAGCGCGGCGGGCCTGACGGTGAGGCCCTCGTATTCGGCCTCGGGGGCGCCGATGGCGGCGCGGCGGTGGTTGCGGACGACGCGCAGCATGTCCTTCGCGTTGGCGGCGTAGCGGGCGAAGGGGCCGAAGGCCGCGGCCATGCGCGCCGACTGGGCGTAGGACTCGCCCGTGAGGATGGCGGAAAGGGCCGCCGCGACGGAGCGACCGGCGTCGGAGTCGTAAGGGAGGCCCATCACCATGAGGAGGCTTCCGAGGTTCGCGTAGCCGAGGCCGAGGGTGCGGTAGTCGTAGCTCTTCCGCGCGATCTCCCTGGACGGGAACTGGGCCATGACGACGGAGATCTCGAGGACCGTCGTCCAGAGGCGCACGGCGTGGCGGTAGGCCTTGTCGTCGAAGGTCTTGGTCTTTTCGTCGTAGAAGGCGAGGAGGTTGAGCGACGCCAGGTTGCAGGCGGTGTCGTCCAGGAACATGTACTCGGAGCAGGGATTCGAGCCGCGGATGTCGCCGTCGGCCGGGCAGGTGTGCCACTCGTTGATGGTGCCGTGGTACTGGAGGCCGGGATCGGCGCACTTCCAGGCGGCGCGGGCGATCGTGTCCCAAAGCCGGCGGGCGCGGATCTTCCGCATCGGCTTGCCGCTGATGCGGCCGACGAGCTCCCAGTCCGCGTCGGCCTGCACCGCCTCCATGAAGCGGTTGTCGACCCGGACTGAGTTGTTGGAGGACTGGCCGGCGACGGTGTTGTAGGCCTCTCCCTCCCAGGCGGTGTCGTAGAGCGGCAGGTCGAGCGCCTCGTCGCCCTGGCGGAAGCGCGAAAGGAGCTGGTGGAGGAAGGCGGCGGGAAGGCCCGCGCGGAGCGCGTCGCGCGAGGCCTTGCGCAGGGCGGCGTTCTTTTCGAAGGAGAAGCGGTCGGCGCCGGCGAGGCCGGCGGCCTTGGAGGCGGCGAGGAGGTCGGCGGCGTGCTTCTTTAAGAGGGCTGAGCCGGCGGCCAGGCAGGCGACCTTGTACTCCTCCTCGGCCTTCCAGTTGACGTAGGTCTCCACGTCGGGGTGGTCGGCATCGAGGATCACCATCTTGGCGGCGCGGCGGGTCGTGCCGCCGGACTTGATGGCGCTCGCGGAGCGGTCGGCGATCTTGAGGAAGGAGAGGAGGCCGGAGGAGACGCCGCCGCCGGAAAGGGGCTCGTTGAGGCCGCGGATCTTGGAGAAGTTGGAGCCCGTGCCCGAGCCGTACTTGAAGAGCCGCGCCTCGCGGGTGACGAGATCCATGATGCCGCCCTCATTGACGAGGTCGTCCTCGATGTCGAGGATGAAGCAGGCGTGGGGCTGGGGGCGGGCGTAGGCGGACTCGCTCTTCACGACCTCGCCGGACTTCGGGTCGACGAAGTAATGGC
>JAEUJG010000253.1 GCA_016794765.1 Spirochaetaceae bacterium
TCCCGGTACTTGGCCGGGCTTCCGGTCTAAACCCGTGGGGGGGGATTAACCTTTAAAAAAATGGTCCCCCCCCCCGGCCCCCCCTCTTCCAAGCCAGCCCACCCCTCCCCTGTTCCCCCGGCTTCAAGCCCTGGCTCCCCCGCGCCCGAAGCCTTGCGTTTTGGCGGGTTTAGCCTATGCTAAACTGATACGGGAATCGACTTCGCAACACCGCCGCCGCAGCCCCCGCGGGGAGGAATCATGCCGATCTCCACTTTCGTCCTCGGCGAGCTCGCGCGCTCCGGCCCCCTCCACGGGCTCGAGCTCCGGCGCAGGCTCGAGGGTTCGGGCATCGTGAGCTGGGGCGCCGTCGCCGCGACCTCGATCTACCGCGCCCTGGCGGGCCTCGAACGCAAGGGCTTCGCGCGGCGGATCGAGGGCTCCTTTCCCTCCAACCGCAAGCCCTACGCGGTCACTCAGGCCGGCCGCACCGAGCTCGCGCGACGCGTCCGCGCCGAGCTCGAAGCCCCGCGCACCTACCGGAACCCGCTCAACATCGCGGTGGAATTCGCGCCCCTCCTCGGCCGGCGGGGCTTCGGACGGGCCTTCGAGCGCCGCCTTGCCGCCCTCGCCGAGCTGGAGGCCGGCATCGCCGAGCAACTCGGCGGCCTCTGGCCCGGCGAGGTGCCCGAACCGGGCGCCGTCGTCGCGGCCTGCGAGCGCATCCTCGGCAAGACCCGCGCCGAGATCCGCTTCGCCGGCCGCATGCTCGCCCTCGCCCGCGCCGCCCCGCCTTGACAGGGAGGCCGCGCGGGAAAGATACTCCAGTGGTGCCGAGCCGGAATCTCGTTTACGAGGCCCTCGCCCTCCGGGCGCGGGAAAGTCCCGCGGGAGACCGCATAGTGTGCCTCATGACCGCCGAGGCCGGCCTGCAGGACGTCTTCGTCTTCGG
The DNA here is from genome assembly GCA_016794765.1 of Spirochaetaceae bacterium. Taxonomy (GTDB): domain Bacteria; phylum Spirochaetota; class Spirochaetia; order Treponematales; family Rectinemataceae; genus JAEUJG01. The sequence goes on from JAEUJG010000253.1 coordinate 932, forward strand.
CGGGCCCAAGAGCAAGCTCCGTTCCCTCGGGGCGCCCTACTCCGCCGGCCGCGCCTTCGTCTACCTCGATCCTCCCCGCGATTTCCGCAAGCTCACCGACTTCGACGTGCGCGAGCCCTTTTCGGGCCTGCGCGAAAGCCTCCGCAAGCTCTGGGCCGCCGGCCTCGTCGCCGAGTTCCTCCTCAAGACCTCGGGCGGCGGCGGCGACTTTCCCGAGGTGCTCGCCCTCGCCCTCGACACGCTCCGCGGCCTCGAGGCGGAGAGCGAGGAGCGCTCCGACTACCCGACGATCCTCTTCCTGTGGCGCATGATCGCCCTTCTCGGCCTCATGCCCGATCCCGGCGCCTGTTCCGCCTGCGGCGTCGAGCTCGCGCCCGGCGCCCCGAGGCTCCACACTCCCTCCGTCTCCGGCTACCTCTGCCCCCGCTGCGCGGAGCGCGAGTCGGAGCGGCTCGCCTGCGAGCCGGCGGGCAGCCGCGGCTACGGCAACTCCTACGGCGGCGGCTACTATGGCGGCGGCTCCCGCGCGGGCGGCGCCTACGGCGGGCCCTACGGCGGCGGCCAGGCCGCGGAACGCCCCGGCGAGCGGGACGGCGGCCTCGTGTCGATCAGCGCCGGCGCCGCACGTTGGCTCGACCGCGCGGAAAGCCTGCCCTTCGCGGAGGCCCTCAAGGTCAGCCTCGACGCGCCCTCCCTGGCGGGCCTGAAGCGCCTCGCCTTCGACCTGGCGCGACGCGCGGCCGAAACGCCGCTCGCGACGCTGAACGCGGGAGGGGGCATCCTGTGAGGTGTTTCGTCGCCCTTACCCTGCCGGCCGCCGCCCGCGAGGCCCTGGACCGGGCCGCCGCTCCCCTGCGCGGGCGTTGGCCGGGCCTGGCCTGGGTCAGGCCGGAGGACTACCACCTGACCCTCGCCTTCCTCGGCGAGCAGGGGCCCGCCGGCCTCCAGGCCGCGAGGGCGGCCCTCGGCTCCCTGATCGGGCTCGAGGCGATCGAGCTCGCCTTGCCGCGCCTCGTCCAGTTCCCGCCCCGCGGTCCCTGGCGCGTCCTCGCGGCCGAGGTCGAATCGCCGCTCGCCGCCGGGCCGGAGGACCCCGCCGGGGCCCCCCGCGCCGCCTCCGGCGCCCCGCGGAGGAAGGGCCGCCGGCCGGAGGACGAACTCGCGACGGTCTACCGCCTCGTCAACGCGGCCCTGGCCCGCGAGGCGGAGCGCGCCGGCCTCCAGGCCCTCAATCCCGAGTGGCCGGACGGCCGAGCCTTCCGCGCGCACATAACCCTCGCCCGTCGGCCCGCCAAGCCGGGTCCCGGCTGTCCCGGCCCCGGAGAGTCCTTCGAAGCCGGCCTCCTCGAGGAGGCGCGGGCGATCCTGGCCGCCGCCGGGAACGTCGCCGCGGCCGCGGGGACCGCCGCCTCGCCGCGGAACAAGGGCGGGGGGGGCTTCCAGAGCGAGGCCATCCTGCTTTATAAATCCGAGCTCCGCCCGAAAGGGGCGGTCTATACGGAACTCGATCGCCTGACCCTCGCCTCCACTTGAAGCGGGGAGAGGCGCTTTCGGCGTTGTCAGCAAGCCGAGGAAAGGAAACACAATGCGCGCGGTGGACGTGATCATGAAGAAACGCGGCGGAGCCGAGCTCTCCCGCGAGGAAATCGCCTTCGTCGTCAAGGGCTACGTCGATGGGACGATCCCCGAATACCAGGTCTCCGCCTGGCTCATGGCCGTCTTCTTCAAGGGCATGACCCCGCGGGAGACCGCCGACCTCACGGAGCTCATGCTCCGCTCGGGCAAGACGATGGACCTCTCCGGCATCCAGGGTCCCTTCGTCGACAAGCACTCGACGGGCGGCGTCGGCGACAAGGTCTCCCTCGTCCTCGCGCCCCTCGTCGCGGCCTGCGGCGTCAAGGTGCCGATGATGTCCGGCCGCGCGCTCGGCCACACGGGCGGCACCCTCGACAAGCTCGAATCGATCCCCGGCTACCGCACCGGCCTCACGGAGGCGGACTTCCGCGCCTTCATCCAGGCGGAGGGCTTCGCGATGACGGGGCAGACCGCGGAGATCGTCCCCGCCGACAAGAAGCTCTACGCCCTCCGCGACGTGACGGGCACGGTCGAGTCCATTCCCCTCATCACCGCCTCGATCCTCTCCAAGAAGGTCGCCGAGGGCTCCGAGGCCCTCGTCTTCGACGTGAAGTCCGGCCCCGGCGCCTTCATGAAGACGGTCGAGGACGCCGAGGCCCTGGCGCGGAGCCTCGTGAACACGGGCACCGCGATGGGCAAGCGCATCGTCGGCGTCATCACCGACATGACCGAGCCCCTCGGCCGCATGGTGGGCAACTTCTTCGAGATCGAGGAGACGATCGACTGCCTGGAGGGCAAGGGCCCCGCCGACCTCATGGAGGTGACGATGCGGCTCTCCGCCTGGATGCTCGTCGCCGGCGGCAAGGCGAAGAGCGTCGAGGAAGGCCTCGCGGCTTGCGAAAAAGCCCTGGCTTCCGGGAAGCCGCTCGAGCTCTTCATGGCCAACGTGAAGCGCCAGGGCGGCGACGCAGAAAAGATGCTCGCCCTCCGCGGCACGTACCGCTCCGCGCACTCCTTCGAGCTCAAGGCCCCGGCGGAGGGCTTCGTGAGCTCCATCGACGCCTACAAGATCGGCCTCGCGGGAGTCTACCTCGGCGTGGGCCGCGACACCGCCGCCGACCCGGTCTATCCGGACGTCGGCTTCATCTTCGACAAGAAGGCGGGCGACGCGGTCCGGAAGGGCGAGCGGATCGCGACGGTCCACGGCAAGGACGCCGCGAGCCTCGAGGCGGCCCGCCCGATGATCGAGGCCGCCCTCCGGATCGGCGCGGCCAGGCCCGCCGCGCCCAAGCTCATCGTGAAGGAAATCAGCGCCCTATGAAATGGGTCAAGAAGGAAGCCCAGCCCTCGGTCGTGAAGGAGCTCGCGGGCCGCTACGGCCTCGACCTCCTTCAGGCGGCCATCCTCGTGCGGCGCGGCGTCACCGCGCCCGAGGAGCTCCTCTACTTCCTGGAGGACGACCCCCGCTACCTCCGCAATCCCTTCCTCTTCGAGGGGATGGAGGACGCCGTGGACCGCGTCCTCCTGGCGCGCGACGAGGGCGAGAAGGTCCTCGTCTTCGGCGACCGCGACGCGGACGGCGTGACGGGCACGGCGCTCGCGGTCGAGGCCCTGCGGGAACTCGGCCTCGAGACGTCGTGGCGCGTGCCCCGCGCCAACGAGCCCTACGGACTCTCCACGGCCGCGGTCGAGGAATTCGCCGCGGCCGGGGGAACCTTGGTCGTCACCGTGGACTGCGGCATCTCGAACCACGAGGAGGTGGACTTCGCCGCCGGCCTCGGGAT
>JAEUJG010000048.1 GCA_016794765.1 Spirochaetaceae bacterium
GAGGAGCCCGAGGACGAAGTCCTCAAGCGGGGGCCTCCGGATGCCAATAAGACCGATTGATCTCCAGACCCTCTTCATGCAGATGGGTCAGGTCGGCCGGGAACAGGCCGCCGAGAAGGAGGGCGTGGCCCTCCAGCAAAGCATTCAAGGCGCGGTCGAACAGAAGCGCGCCGACGAGGCCAAGGAGGCGGTCAGGCGCCCCGAGGATCCCGAAACGGGCGCCGATCCCGTCAAGGACCGCCGCGGCCGTTCCGGCGGCCGGGGCTTGTCAGGCGGCCGCGGCCGCCCCGGCGAGGCGGAGGAAGCCTCGCCCGAGGAAGAGGAGGAAATCGTGAAAGACCCCTCTCTCGGCAACAAAATCGATCTTTCCGGTTAGGACGCCAGGACCAGTTTTCTTCTCTTGCTCGCCCTCGACATTTTCGGTCTCGCCGCCATCTGGCTCTACGTGAAGGCCCGGCTCAAGCGGGCCCTCGAGCTCGAGGGGCTCCTGGCGGGGGTTCGCAAGGAAGTGCGGGCCCTGTCGCTCGAGCTCAACGAAACCGCCGACCGCAACATCAGCCTCGTCGAAGACCGCCTCGACGCGCTTCGCGGCCTCCTGGAGGAGGCCGATCGCCGCATGGGCGTCATGCGGCGGGAGATCGAGACCCGCGCGGCGGAGCGCGAGGTCTACAGCCATCTCGGCAAGCGCGCGCCACAGGCCTCCTACCAGCCGGCGGCCGCGCCGCGGCCGGTTGCGGCGGCTCCGCGGGAGGAAGGTTCGGAAGCGCCCGCGGCCGGCTCCTACGCAGCCGGCTCCTCTGGTCCGGCCGGCGCCTTCGGCGCCGCGGGGCTCTCCGGCGCCGCCGTCCCCCCGGCCGCCCCGCGAGCCGCGGAGCCCCGGCTCGACGCCGCCGGCGAGGGGCCGATCCGCCTCGACCTTGCCCGCGCCGGCCGCGCCATGCCGGAACTCCGCACCGCCCGTGAAAGCGTCATCCCGCCCCGGCCCCTCCGCGAGGAGGCGGTCGAGCTCTATCGCAAGGGCTTTTCAGCCGATATAATCGCCGCGAGACTCGGCGCGACCATCGCCGAGATCGAGCTCCTCGTTTCCCTCGAGGAGCGCCGCGGCGCCGCCGCCGAGGAGTAAGACAGCATGGGCCCCGTCATCGGCATCGATTTTGGAACGACCAATTCCCTCTGCGCCTGGCTCGACGGTGACCGGCCTTCCATCATTCCGAACGCGCGGGGCGAAAGGGCGACGCCCAGCGCCGCCGCCGCGACGGCCAAGGGAGAGATCCTCGTAGGCGCTTCGGCCAAGAACCAGGCCCTCGTCAATCCCGAGAACACCGTGGCCGGCGTCAAGCGCCACCTCGCCACGGGCGGACTCCTCCATATGGGCGGAAGGAACTGGCGCCCGGAGGAGATCGCCGCCCTCATCCTGGCTTCGCTCAAGGCCGACGCCGAGCGCCATCTCGGGCGCGACGTGGAACAGGCCGTCATCACCGCTCCCGCCAACTTTTCCGAACGGGAACGCCGGGCCCTCGTCGAGGCGGGCCGGCTGGCGGGGCTCGAGGTGATCCGCATCGTGAACGAGCCGACCGCCGCCGCCGTGGCCCGCGCCTGGGCCGCCGCCCCCGCCGTCCCCGGCGCCGCACCCGGCAATGGACCCGCCGCGGCCCCGGGCGGCGGCTCCAGTGCCGATCCCGGCGGCGCCGCCGCCGCCCAGCTCATCCTCGTCTACGACTTCGGCGGCGGCACCTTCGACGTGACCGTTCTGAGGCAGGAAGGGGTCGATTGCAAGGTCCTCGCCTCCCGGGGCGACGGCCGGCTCGGCGGCACGGACCTCGACCGCGAGCTGTTCCGCCGCGCCTCCGAAGCCTTCGCCGCGGAATACGGCATCGATGTCGGGGCCGACCGCCTCCTCGCGCAGGCCCTCGTCGAACAGGCCGAGCGCGCCAAGATCGAGCTCTCCGAGCGCCTGGAGGCGACGATGGGCATTCCCTTCGCCCTGGCGCCGGGCAAGGACGGCGGCCCCGACCGCGTCGTCCACCCCCTCCACCAGCTCAGCCGCGCCGACTTCGAGGCGATCGCCCTTCCCTACGTGGAACGGAGCCTCGAGCTGACGGCCCTCGCCCTCGCCGACGCCGGCGTCGCGCCCTCCTCCGTCGACCTCCTCGTGCTCTCGGGAGGCTCCAGCCGCATTCCCCTCGTGCGTCGCCTCATCAAGGAGCGCTTCGGCCTCGAGCCCGCCGGCGGCATCAATCCCGAGGAGATCGTCGCGCTGGGCGCCGCGGTGGAGGCCACACTCGTCCAGGGCTCCGAACGGCTCCGCGTCCAGGACGTCGTGTCGCGCACCTACGGCGTCGAAATCGACGGCGGGCGCTTCGTGCCCCTCATCAAGAAGAACAGCCCCGTGCCCGCCGCCAGGAGCCGCGTTTTCACGACGGTCTCCGACAGCCAGGATTCGGTGGAGATCCACGTGCTGCAGGGCGAGTCGGGAAGGGCCGGCGAAAACCTTTCCCTCGGCCGCTTCCTCCTCTCCGGCATCCGCCCCGCGCGCGCCGGCGAGCCGCGCATCCGGGTTGATTTCGGCATCGACGAGTCCGACATCCTCCACGTCGCGGCCCGGGATCTCGACACCGGAGCCGTCCAGGCCATCAGCATCGCCGACCTCGACCGTGGCGCCGTCGCCGAGGCGCCCGCCGAGCTCGCCGACAAGGCGCGCCTCCTAGCGGGCCGCATCGCCGAGCTCAAGATCGGCCTGCCCGTCGAGTCCGGCCTCGAGTCGGAGCTCGAGGAGGCGGCAGCCCGCGCCCGCGCGGCGCGCGCCGACGCGCCCGAGGGCGAGCTCCGGCTTCTCAAGGCCGAGTTGGAAGGGCTCGTGGGCGAGCTCCTGGCCCGCAAAAGCGAGGCGGCGCGGCGATGAACGCAGCCCGCGAGCCGCGAGCCGAAGGCCAGGGCGAAGCCGGCCTCCTGGCCATACTCGGCCTCGGCCCGGGGTCCGGAGAAGAGGAGATCAAGGCGGCCTACCGCCGCCTCGCCAAGCGCTGGCATCCCGATTCGAGCAAGGATCCCGCCACGGCGCGGCAGTTCGCGCGGGTCGCGCGGGCCTACAAGATCCTGTCGGCCAGGCCGCCCCGCGGCAACCTGCCGCTCGGAGGAGCGGCCGCCCGCTACCGCAGGGTCATGGAGGCCGGCGAGGATCTCTTCGCCCTCGGCCAGGTGCTCGCGGCCGATCCGGATCCCGGCGCCCGCGAGGCCGCCGTGCGCCGCCTCGGCCTATCCGGCCGCACGGCGGCCTTCGTCTTCCTGCGGCGCGCCCTCTACGATCCCGCACCCGCCGTGGCCGAGGCCGCGGTCCGGGCCGTGGCCCTCCTCGGCTCCCGCCAGGCCGAGGGCGAGGTGGCCGCCCTCTACGCGCGCTCAAGCCCGGCCCTGCGCCGCGGCATCCTGGAGACCGCCGCCGCCACCCGGGAGCCCCTCTTCGGCGCGACGCTCCGCGCCGCCGCCCGCGACGAGGATTTCGGCCTCCGCGCCCTCGCGGCCAAGCTCCAGGCCGAACAATCCTGAGCGGGGCGCCGGCGGGCTTTCACCTGGCCGGCTCGGGCAGGTAATGGATGCCCTTGGCGGCGTCGTAGCCCAGCGGCAAACCCAGGAGCCCGCTCCATTTCCCGGCCGTGGTTTCGAGAAAGCCCCTGTCCCGCAGGGCCGCGAAGGCGGCGCGCAACTTCGCGTACGACTCCGGCGAGCTGCCCTTGGAGACCAGGATGTAGGCGTCCAGTTCCTGGAAGACGAATGCGGGCTCCAACGCCCGCCGATCGACTCCTGAGATGAGGAGATTCTCGGCCAGTTCCAGGTCGGAGAGGGCGACAAGGTCGATGCGGCCTTCCTGGAGCATCTTCAGGCTTTGTCCGTGGCTCGTGACGTCCTTGACGGCCACTCCCTTGTCCCGCAGGTGTTTTTCCCGCCAGTCCCCGCGCATGGCGCCCACAAGGAGCCCCTGCCGCCGCAGGTCCTCGAGGCTCGTGATCGCGAGGGGGCTTCCCGCCTTCTTGTAGAGCGTGTGCTTCCGGGTCGTGACGGGCCCGATGAAGCCGAAGCCCAGGTCGACGCGCTCCTGGGTCCTTCCGGCGGTGAAGATGAGGACGTTCGGTTCTTTCAGGGCAATGTCGTAGGCCCTGGCCCAGGGATAGACCTCGATGACCGCCTCGAGGCCGGCCTCGGCGAGCATGGCCTCCACGATGTCGGTGGTGATGCCGGTGAAGCGCCCGTCGCGGGTGTAGTTGGTGGGCGCCTCCTCGGCGCTGACGATCCGAAAGGGCTGCGGCGCCGCGAAGGCGGGAGGGCCGAGCGAAAGCAGTCCGAGGACCACGGCCGGCAGGATCCGGCCCCAGGCGCCCGACGCGCGGGATCGCGCCATACAGCCCCCTTCCGCCTTTTGGGCGGCTATTGGATCTTGGCCCGGAAGGACATTCCCGTCGGGGTCGCCGCGAGGCCACCCTCCGCGCTTTCGCGGATGGCGGCGGGCATCGCGTCGCCTATCGCCTTCATCGCCCCGACGACCTCGTCGAAGGGGATGACGCTCGAGATCCCGGCGCGCCGGAGGCAGACCGCGGTGAGCGCGTTGGCCGCCATGAAGGCGTTGCGCTTGGCGCAGGGCACTTCCACGAGGCCGGCGACCGGATCGCAGGCGAGGCCCAGGCAATTCTTGAGCGAGAGGGCGGCCGCGTCGAAGCAGCCTTCCGGCTCCTCGCCGAGGAGGAAGGCCAGGCCGGCGGCGGCCATCGCGGCCGCGGCGCCGCACTCGGCCTGGCAGCCGCCCGCCGAGCCGGCCAGGGTCGCGCGGAGGGCGATGAGCATGCCGACGGCCGAGGCGACGACGAAGGCGTCCTGGAAGCGCGGCGAGTCCGGGCCGAGGCTCGGGTCCCGCGCGTCGCGGTAGGCCCAGAGGAGCCCGGGCGCGACGCCGCAGGACCCTGCGGTCGGGAAGGCGATCACCTTGCCGCCGCAGGCGTTGACCTCGTTGATGGAGAGCGAGTAGGCGAGGGCCCGGCGGAACAGTTCGTCCTCGACGGGCCAGGCCTCGCCGTGCGCCAGCTTCGCCGCGCCGCCGTCGGTCATGCTGGAAAAAGAGCGTTGCGGCTCCCGGATTCCCCGGTCCAGGGCCGTCTTCGTGACGCGGATGCGGCGGGCGAGTTCGGCGCGGAGCTCGTCCTCGCCCTTGCCCGAATAGAAGGATTCGCGGGCCAGGAGGTAGGCGGGTAGGGAAAGCCCGGCCTCGCGGGCGCGGTCAAGAAGTTCGACGACGGTGGAGAATTTCCAGTTCACGGGCGATGCCCTCCCTAGGCGCGGATCGAGGGGACGTAGACGACCTCGCGGACGGAGGGGAGGTCGCGGATCTGGGCCACGATGCTCGACGGCACGACGCCGTCGACCTCGACGACGAGCAAGGCCTCGTCGCCCTTGTCCTTGCGGTGCGAGGCGACGCTCGCGATGTTGAAGCGGCTCGCGGCCAGGATGTGCGACACGATCGCGATGACGCCGATCTCGTCCTTGTGGAGGACGAGGATGGCGTCGAGCGAGCCGTCGAGGTTGGCTTCGAAGCCGCCGACGGACTGGAGGCGGATCTCGCCGCCGCCGATGGAGGCGCCGCGGATCCGGATGCTCTTGTCCCCGCTCCAAAGCTCGATGACGGCCGTGTTCGGGTGGTAGCGCTCGGGGCCGTCGGCGACGGCGACGATCTCGTAGGAGAGGCCCTCGCGCTCCGCGAGCTCGAGCGCGTAGCCGAGGCGTTCGTCCTCCGGCAGGATGCCGAGGAGCCCCGCGACCGCCGCCTTGTCCGAGCCGTGTCCCTTGTAGGTTTTCGCGAGCGAGCCGTGGAAGCTCACCTTCGCCCGGTCGAGGGGGTAGGGGAAGATCTTGCGCGCCATGAAGGCGATGCGCGCGACGCCCGCGGTGTGGGAACTCGAGGGGCCGATCATGACCGGCCCGAAGATGTCGAGGAGGGTGATGGTTCGCTCAGACATACCCGAAGCATAGCCCGCCGACCGGCCGGTCTTCAAGGGTTGGGCGCCGGTGCCGGCTTGCCGGCCCGCCGCGGGCGGCGCCAAGAATCGCCGCGCCGGCTCGCGGACCCGCCGAGCGCAAGCCCGACAGGCTCCTAGGACTCGCCGCGGGCGGCCGGGGCCTCGATCCCGTACTCCTCGATCTTCTGGTAGAGGGTTTTCCGGCCGATGCCGAGGATCTCCGCGGTGCGGCTCTTGTTGCCGCCCTGCGCCGCGAGGGTTTCGGCGATGAGGATCTTCTCCGCCTCGGCGAGGGAGGATCCCGCGGGCACGCGCACGTCGTGGCTCTCGCCCGCCGCGCGGAGGGTCGGCGGCAGGTCGTCGGGGGTGAGGAGGGGTCCGCGCGCCATGACGACGGCGCTCTCGACGCAGTTCCGGAGCTCCCGCACGTTGCCGGGCCAGTCGTAGGCGTAGAGGGCCGAGCGGGCCTTCGGGTCCAGCCCCTCGACGCGCTTGCCGTTCTCCTCCGCGAACTCGCGGAGGAAGGACATCGCGAGGAGGGGGATGTCGTCGCGGCGTTCCCGGAGCGGCGGCACGTGGATGTTGACGACGTTGAGGCGGTAGTAGAGGTCCTCGCGGAAGCGCCCCTCGGCGATCTCCTTCTTGAGGTCGCGGTTCGTCGCCGCGATGATGCGGACGTCCGACTCCACCGTCTCCTCGCCGCCCACGCGCTCGAAGCGCCGTTCCTGTAGGACGCGGAGGATCTTGATCTGTACGTTCTGGTTGATTTCGCCTATCTCGTCCAGGAACAGGCTGCCCTTGTCCGCGAGTTCGAAGCGGCCGCGCTTGCGGCCCGCGGCCCCGGTGAAGGCGCCCTTTTCGTGGCCGAAGAGCTCGCTCTCGAGGAGGCTCTCCGCGAGGGCGGCGCAGTGCACCTTGACGAGGGGGCCGTCGCGCCTCGGCGAAAGGTTGTGGATCGCGTCGGCGACGAGCTCCTTGCCGACGCCGGACTCGCCCGTGACGAGGACGCTCGCCTTGGTCGGCGCGACGCGGCGCACGAGCTCGAAGACGCGCTTCATCTCCGCGCTCGAGCCGACGATCGAGCTCGTGCGGCGCTGGGCCTCCACCTCCGCCTCGAGCTCGCGGTTCTTGCGCGCGAGCTCGCCGCGCTCCAGGGCGCGCCTGGCGAGGAGGGAGAGGTGGTCGAGGTTGACGGGCTTCGTGAGGAAGTCGAAGGCGCCGAAGCGCATGGCCTCCACGGCGTCCTCGATCGTGCCGTGGCCGGTGAGGACGATGACGGGCAGCCCCGGGTAGCGGCCCGCGAGTGCGCGCAGGAGTTCGCCGCCGGAGAGGACGGGCATCTTGAGGTCGGTGATGACGAGGTCCACGTCGCCCTCCTCGACCGCCTTGAGGCCGGCGGCGCCGTCCGCCGCCGTGCGGACGACGTGGCCGTCCAGGGCGAGGGACTCGGCCAGGCCCTCGCGGATGTTCTTCTCGTCGTCGACGACGAGTATGGTGGCGCGCATCGCTAGGACCTCCCCTCGGCGTCCGCCTCGTCCTTCCAGGCCAGGAGGCGGCGCTCGCGCTGCGGCACCGGCAGCGAGATGACGAATTTGGAGCCCTGGCCGGGCTTGGAGCGCACGTCGATGCTCCCCTGGTGCTCCTTGACGATCTTGAAGGTGATGGTGAGCCCGAGGCCCGTTCCCGTCTCCTTCGTCGTGAAATAGGGTTCGAAGATCTTGGGCAGGTCCTCCTCGGGGATGCCGGTGCCCGTGTCCTCCACGCCGAGGAGGACCTCGTCGTCCTTGGCCTCCACGGAGAGCGTGAGCCTGCCGCCCCCGGGCATCGCGGCCAGGGCGTTCTTGGCGAGGTTGAGCAGGGCCTGCTTCATGTAGCGCTTGTCGATGAGGATGCGCGGCGCCTCCTCGGGGAAGTCGGTGACGATCTCCACTCCCGCCCCTTCCGCCTCGTAGCGCAGGAGGTCGGCGGTCTCCGCGGCGACGGTCCGGGGATCGGACTCGCGGAGCTCCACGTCCATCGGCCGCACGGCGAAGAGGAAGTCCACGACGATCTTGTTGAGCCGCTCGATCTCCTCGGTGACGACGCCGAGGTGCCGGTCCATCGTCTCCGGTTCCACCGCCTTGCCCGACTTGAGGGCGCGCTTCAGGAGCTGGATGTGGATGGAGATGGACCCGAGGGGGTTCTTGATCTCGTGGGCCACGCCCGCGGCGAGGGTCGTGAGGGAGGCCAGGCTCTCGGCGCGCCGCAGCTGGGCGTCGCGCTTCCGCTTTTCGGTGATGTCCTCCAGGTGGAGGAGGGTGCCGGCGATGCGGCCGCGGGCGACCAGGGTCGTCGCGCTCGCCGCGACGAGGCGGGTCCGGCCGCCGGGAGCCTCGAGCTCGAACTCGCGGTCGATGACGCTCTCCTCGCCCTCCAGGGTCTCGTGGAGGAATTCCGCGAGCTCGCGGTCGGCGACGCCGAGCCAGAGCGGCCGCTCCGAAGGTTCGCCGCCGCCCATGCCGAGCATGCGTTCCGCCGACTTGTTGTAGATGATGGGCAGGTGGTCGCGGTCGCAGACGACGATGCCGTCCAGCATCGAGTCGAGGGCCGCCTCGAGCCGGCCGTTTTCCTCGGCGAGGGTCTGGAGGAGGGCGCGCAGCTGCTCCTCGTTCATGCGCGGGGCCTTGGCGAGGGCCCGCTCGACGAAGCGCCTCACGCTCCCCCCAGCGCGTAGAGGAGGCCCTCCGCGAGGAGGGAGGCGGAGAGGTTGTACGATTCCCGGCGGCCCCGCGCCTCGCGGAGGAGGGCGGCCCAGCCCTCGACGAGGAGGAGCCCCGGGGCGGAGAGGCCCGGCTCCCGGAGGAGCGCGCCGAAGGAGGCGGAGAGCGCGGCGAGGAAGGCCTCGAAGGAAGCCTCGAAGGCGTCGTCCTTCTGGCCGAAGTCCTTGGTCGCCTCGAGGAGGGCGGCCAGGGCGGCGGCCTGGGGCGGCGCCCCGTCCGGTCCGCCGATCCGCGCGGCGAAGGCGGCCATCGCGGGCTCGAGGGGCGCGCGCTCGGCCCTGGCGGCGAGGGCCGCGGCCAGGAAGGCCTCGGCGCGCTCCACGGCGGCGGCGGGCGGGAAGGCGCGGCGCGCGGCCAGGAAGC
>JAEUJG010000260.1 GCA_016794765.1 Spirochaetaceae bacterium
CGCCGCAAGGCGGTTTTTTCATAAGCGGGACCGGAGGGGCTCGAACGCCGACGCGCGCGCGCCGAATAGGCGCGGAAGGCGCGCAGGGACGCGCGCCGCCAGCGCGACGGCGCGGCCCGGAAGCCGGCGGCGGGAAGCCGACGGCTGGAGGGCGAGCCCCATTTGCGATGGCGGCCGCCGCAAGGCGGTTTTTTCATAAGCGGGACCGGAGGGGCTCGAACGCCGACGCGCGCGCGCCGAATAGGCGCGGAAGGCGCGCAGGGACGCGCCGCGGTCGCCTACAGGCGTACGATCCCGCGAAACCCCCTGGCCGCGTAATAGGATTCGGCGCCGTTGTGGTAGGTGAAAACGTGATCATAGCGCCTGTCGGCGAAGAGGGCGCCGCCGAGCTTCCTGATGTCCTTCGGGGTCTTGATCCAGGACGAAGTCTTGGCGTCGAAGCTCCCAAATCCCTGCAACAGGCGATACTCTTCCTCGGTCATCAGTTCCACGCCCATCGCCTCCGCCATGCCGACCGCGCTGTCCGCCGGCCGGTTCTCCTTCCGGGATTCCAGCGCTTCGCGGTCGTAGCAGAGACTCCGCCTTCCCGCCGGGCTTTCCGCCGAACAGTCGCAAAAGACCATACTCCCGCTTCCCGCCACGAATTCGACGACGTCGGGCTCGCCGCCGGTTCTTTCCATCTCGTTTACGGCCCATGCTTTTTCCGGAGAGGCTTCCAGGCCTGCCTGGACCCTCTCCCACGAAGCCTTCGCGTGGCGATCCCGGTTTTTTTCGAAGCGCGCGCGCAGGATGCCGAAGAGTTCGGCTTGGCGGGCCGAATCCAAGGTCTTGCCCTTCTTCATGCGTTCACCTCCCCTAATGAGTCAAAGATACGGTTTTCAGAGCCATGATCCAAGCGGCGTTCCGGGGGAAACCCCGTTCCCGAAGGGGCGCCGGGCCCGAAGGACGATCGACGGGCCTTTTATGTTTCGCACAACGCCCAATAGGCGCCGCCGGCGGCGGGTCGGCCGTCCCGCCCTTTCGCGCCAAGGACCAAGTCGGTGGCGCGCTTGGGCGAAGGGTTGTATAGTTGGCTTGTCGCGTTTGGACACCATCTCGGAGGTCCCGATCCAGCGGGATGTCCGAAGCAGCCAGGCGCGGAGAATCGCTCGGCCTCCTCCCGATCGAATCCCCCGCCCGGCAACCCGATGCGGCGCTTGACGTCGTGTCGAACGCCGAGGGCACCCGTATGGAGTTGTTCCCGTCCTCTCCCCGCGACCAAGGAGGGTCCCATGGCCATGTTTGATCTGGGCGAGGATTCCCCCGCGGAGGGAAACTACGACTTCACGACCGCTCTTTCGGACGCGGAGATCGGCGAGTGCGGGAGGCTGTTCGCCGCGAGCGTAAGCCGGCACTACATCGCGATGGGCGATCTCCGGGCGGACCGCCTGGACGAGCGGCTCGAATGGCGCGCCGATCTCGCGGAGGAGCTGGAGCGGGAGATTCGCGGCGCGTCCGGGGACGTGAACTACGTGGCGGTCCGCGGGCGCGGCGGCGAGGGAATCGTGGCGATTCTCGTCGTTGCCCTAAATGAGGGGAACAAGAGCGCCGAGCTCGGCGACCTGGTCGTCCGGAAGGATTGGCGGGGCAGGGGCCTGGGCGAGCTGGTCCTGCGTTGGCTGGAAGCGGCCCTGCGCAAGCGGGGCTTCAGGCGGATCGTCCTTGAGAGCGGCGCCGGCAACGAGGCGGCCCATGCCTTTTTCGAGCGGCAGGGATTCTCGCCATTGGCCGTGGAATTCGTCAAGGAAATTTAGTCGGGTCGCCGACTGGATGACACAATGCGTCCAGTCTGTCCATTAATAGCTTTAATTGGTGCTTTTTTGCGCTTTTTCCTTTACAGCTTTTCGGATAAGGAATACAGTGACCCGACGACGCTCGGTCGTCGAAAACGACAGCCGTCCGCCCGGCGCGGGCGGATCGCAGGGGTCAACAATGTTCCTGTTCGAATCCATTCCCTGGTATACCGCCCTCATGGGGCTCTTCGTCTTGGCCTGTCTCATGGGCGTCAACGGCATCACGCGCCGCAGCAAGTGGGCTTCCCTCGCGGTCTACCTGGTCCTGCCCATCGTGATGACCCTCGTCGTCTGGCCCACGAGCGCCGGACCCGGCACGCCGGTCGGCTACTGGTTCCCCTGGGTGAAGTGCTACTCCGCCCTCGCCGGCGTCCTCGGCTTCATGGCCCTTCGCCACGTGAAGGGCCTCGACAAGAACCGCCTCATGCTGGCCTTCCCGCCCTTCATCCTCGCGGTCAACATCCTGGAGGCGGTCATCCGGGATTTCGAGTGTGTCGCCTACAACGGCCTCGTCGACGGCGTCTTCATCCTGGGTGGACCCTGGAACATCCTGAACGGCATCGCGGGAATCCTCAACATCGTGACCATCGCGGGCTGGAGCGGGATTTTCGTGAGCAAGGACAAGTCCAAGGACATGATCTGGCCGGACATGCTCTGGTTCTGGATCATCGCCTATGACCTCTGGAATTTCGCCTTCGTCTACAACTGCATCCCCGACCGCTCCTTCTATTCCGGACTCCTCCTCCTCCTTTCCTGCACGATCCCCGCCTTCTTCTTCAAGAAGGGCGCCTGGCTCCAGCACCGCGCGCAGACCCTCGCGCTCTGGGCCATGTTCTCCCTCACCATGCCGTTCTTCGCCGATACCTCCAGGTTCGCGGTCAAGTCCTCGCACGATCCCGCGGCCCTCTGGTTAGTGAGCGGCCTGTCCCTCGCCGCGAACATCGCGGTCTTCGTCTACCACTTCGCCATGGTGCTGAAGCACAAGAAGCACCCGCTCAAGCACGAGATCTACGTGGATCATCCCGCGTACCAAGCCGTCGCCGCGGCGAACCGCTAGGCGGCGGCACGAGCTCCGCGGGGCTCCGGGCCCCGCGGGTTGGCGGGAACACGATGGCGGGGGCCGCGGCGCGGCCGGCCCGCCATCGTTCTTTTATGTTGCGGCTCCCCGCCGGATCGTGGATACTGGATTCCATGGAACGCGCGCGCCGGAGTCCGGGCATCTTCTCCTATTTCGCCGCGGCGCTGGCGGTGGCGACCCTCCTGCCCCTCGTGGCGACCCTGACGCTCTGGCGTTTCGCCTACCAAGGCAACGCGACGCGTTCCCTCGGGCTCGCCCAGATCAGGGGAGCCTTGGACGGCTTTTCGGCGCTGCTGGAAACCGATCCCTTCGCGGCGCCCCTCCTCGAAAACCGCGAGGCGCTCGCCCAGGCGCGACGCCTCCTCAACGGGCCCATCCGCTCCCTGCGCGTGGGAGCCTCCGGCGAGGGCGAGGCGCGCGCCGCCTTACGATCCTTTTTCGGGACGGAGGAACTCGATTGCGCGGGCGGCTCCATCCTGGACAGCGAAGGGCGGGCGGTCGGCGCGCGGAACGCCGACGGCACCTGGTCCCTCGTCGATCCGCCCTGGGCGGCGCGCGCGGCCGCCTTGTGGGACGCGGCGACGGAGGAAGAACGGCGGCGCCTCGCCAACGCTCCCGTCTTCATCCGCGCGGAGCGGGACATCGCGCGCTCGGTGATCCGGGTCGGCCGGGCCGGCTATGTCTGGGCGATCACCGAGGCTCCCAAGCCCGACACGCCCGCCTTCGAGCTTTTCCATCCGGAGATCGAGGCGGTCGACGTGAGCGGCCTCGTCAACAGCGCCGGGGAGCGGATCGGCGTCGAGATCTCCCGGCTTCGCGGCTTGTTGGGCACCGCGCGCGAGTCGGAAACCATACGCTTCGACTATTCCTGGAAAAATCCCGGGGACTCGCGGGAGCGCAGGAAGATCGTACTTCTCCGCCACCTCCCCAGCCAGCGGATCATCCTCTGCGCGGGGCTCTACGAGGACGAATACTTCCTGCCCGCCCAGGCGGCGCAATACCTGTTTATTTTCATGGTTTTGGCGATCGGCGCCATCTCGACAGCCCTTTCCCTCGGCATCATCCTGCGGATCAACCGCTCCCTCCGAGACCTGACCCTCTTCTCGGAGTCGGCGGGCAGCTCCGGGGCCAGGTCCCGCGAACCGCCCCGCAGCGGCATCCGGGAGATCGACGTCCTGGCCCGGACGATGGTCGAGATGGAGGGGCAGATCCTATCCAGGCAAGGCGCGCTGGAGCGGGAAGTGGCCGAAAAGAACGCCTTGCTCCGCGAGGTCCACCACCGCGTCAAGAACAACCTCTCCGTCCTCGCGAGCATGGTCTCCCTGCAGATGGAGCGGACCGATTCGGCGGAGGCCCGCGAGGCGCTCGAGCGGATGGAGGGCCGGGTCGCCTCGATGGCGATGGCCTATCAACAGCTTGTCGAGTCGGGCGAGTACGCCCGCATCCCCTTCGACGAGTACCTGCGGAGTCTCCTGTCCTACTACCAGAGCTCGGTGGCTCCGGGGCGGCCGCCGGTGGCGCGGAGCGAATCGCTCGAGCCCTGCGCCATCGGCCTCGATTCGGCGGTGCCGCTCGGGATCGTGGCGCAGGAACTCGTCGCCAACGCCTATGCGCACGGCTTGCCCGCGGGGCGGCTGCCGGGACGCGAGCCGGCGATCTCGGTAACCTTGTCGCGCGAAGGCGGCCGCGTGGTCCTCGAGGTGGCCGACAACGGCGAAGGCCTTGCCGCCGACGCCGAGGAGCGCACGGGGCTTCTCCTCGTGCGCGCGCTCGCGGCCCAGCTCGGCGCGGTCTTCTCCCTCGACAGCCCCTCGCCGCCCCTGGGCGGCACCCGCGCGCGCTTCGCGCTGGAGCTTCAGGTCCCCGGGTGAGTCGCCTGCCGCTTCCTGTCCGCGGCGCGACGGTCGAGGAAGGCTTCGAAGGCGGCCAGGCTCCGGTTGACGACGAGCTCCTTGGGCACGCGAGCCTCCCTGAGGAGGGCCTTCACGTTCGGGAAGCGGCCGACATGGTCCTTGTAGTGGGAATCCGTGCCGCAAACGATCAGGGTGCCGGTTTCCGCGCAGAGTCGCGCGATCTCGAGGCAATTCGGCTTGCTGCCCGTCCTGACGCGGAAGGAGCCCTCGTTGAGCTCGATGGCCTTGCCGTTCGCCCAGGCCGCGAGGACGACCGCGCGGGCGTCGACGGGGAAGGCGGGATTGCCCGGATGGGAGATCGCGTCCACGAAGGGATTTTCCAGGGCGCGCACGAGGGCCAGCGTATTCCGTTCGCGGTCCATCGGTGGGAGGCAGATTTCGTGGAGGCCCGCGAGGACGAAATCGAGGCGGCCCAAATGCCGGTCGTCCAGGTCGAGCCGCCCCTCGGTGTCGAGGATGTTCGCCTCGACGCCGGCGAAGAATCGGACGCCCTTCACGCGGCGCGGCAGGACGCGCAGGTTCCCGAAATGGTAGTGGTGGGTCGTGCCCGGCATCGCGGGACCGTGGTCCGTCAGGACAAAGCCGGCGAGGCCGGCGCGGCGCGCGCCGGAGGCCATGTCGTCGATCGTGGAGTAGGCGTGGCCCGAAGCCACCGAATGGGTATGCGTGTCGAGGGCGATTCTCATGTCTTCCTTCCGGTGTCGCCTCGGGCCGCGGCGGGCTTGCGGCCCGCGCCCGGGCGGCGTCGTATGCGGAGATTCTACCGCGAAAAAGCGGACAAGGGCGAGGGGATGGGCTCGGGGCCTTCGCCCGCCAGGGCCGGACGGTCCGCCCGCGGCCGATTGCGCTTGCCCCGCGGTCAGGCGCCCCGTATACTGGTTTCGTTCGAGGAGGATACGCATGAGACGTCTCGCGCTTTTCGTCTTCGCCCTTGTCGCCCTCGCCGGCTTCGCCGCCGCCGAAGGGCTTTCCTTCCAGTTCATCGGCCCGCGCTTCAATTTCGCCCTGCTCTCGCCCCTGCCCCTTCCGACGGGCGCCGACGTCGAGTTCCGCTACGGGCTCGTCGACCTCGGCCCCGGGCCCCTTCAGGCCTCGCTCCGCGTGGGCGGCGGCTACGAGGACAAGCGCGTCCTCCTCGACGCGACCACGGGCGATCCCCTCGCCGCCCCGACGGGCAAGATCGGCGAGGCCGGCGGGGAGCAACGCTTCCAGTCGCCCAATTTCCAGTGGGATCTCGGCCTCGTCCAGGGCTTGGCCTCCAAGGGCAAGGACAATCTCGCGGAGGCCTTCCTTCTCTACCGCGGCCGCTACGACAGCTACCTCACGACCCTTTCCACCGCGAAATTCG
>JAEUJG010000057.1 GCA_016794765.1 Spirochaetaceae bacterium
TTCGCCGGCCCCATCGCCGGCGTCCGCGTCTGCCTCCTCGACGGCGCCTACGTCGTCAACCCGACCTACGCCCAGATCGCCAAGGCCAAGCTCGAGCTCGTCGTCGCCGGCACCAAGGAAGGCATCACGATGGTCGAGGGCGATTCCCTCGAGGTCTCCGAAGAGGAGATGCTCGGCGCGATCGAAGTGGCCAAGAAGCCCATCGCCGAGATCTGCTCCGTCATCGAGGAGCTCGCCCGCCTCGTCGGCAAGAAGAAGCTTCCCCTCTCCCCCCTGCGCGTCGAACTCAACCGCAAGGCCGAGATCGAAGCCTACGCCCGCCCCCTCCTCCTCAAGGCCCTCTTCACGAAGGAGAAGATGGAGCGCCAGTCCGCGGTCGCCGGCGCCATCGCCGACGCCAAGGCCAAGTTCGCCGAGGCCCTGACCGACGAGATCCAAAAGAAGCTCTTCGGCGCCCTCATGGAGGACCTCCAGTACGGGATCCTCCGCTCGGGCATCCTCGACGAGGGCAAGCGCGTCGACGGCCGCGGCCTCGAGGACATCCGCCCCATCAGCTGCGAGATCAACGTCCTCCCGCGCACCCACGGCTCGGCGCTCTTCACCCGCGGCGAGACCCAGGCTCTCGCCGTGACCACCCTCGGCACCGTCTTCGACGAGCAGATCTTCGACGACATCGAGGGCGACCGCCGCGAGCGCTTCATGCTCCACTACAACTTCCCGCCCTTCTCCGTCGGCGAGACGGGCCGCCTCGGCACCGGCCGCCGCGAGATCGGCCACGGCAACCTCGCGCGCCGCTCGATCGAGAAGGTCCTCCCCACCAAGGAGCGCTTCCCCTACACGATCCGCGTCGTCTCCGAGATCCTCGAGTCGAACGGCTCCTCCTCCATGGCCTCCGTCTGCGGCGGCACCCTCTCCCTCATGCACGCGGGCGTCCCCCTGAAGATGCCGGTCGCGGGCATCGCGATGGGCCTCATCTCCGAGGGCGACCGCTTCGCCGTCCTCTCCGACATCCTCGGCGACGAGGACCACCTCGGCGACATGGACTTCAAGGTGGCCGGCTCCAAGAACGGCATCACCGGCTTCCAGATGGACATCAAGATCGCCGGCGTCTCCATGGAGATCCTCAAGAAGGCCCTGGACCAGGCCAAGCGCGGCCGCCTCCACATCCTCGGCATCATGGAGCGGGCCCTGCCCGCGCCCTCCGAGGAGATCTCCGTCTTCGCGCCCAAGGTCGTCTCCCTCAAGATCGACGTCGAGAAGATCGGCGCGATCATCGGGCCGGGCGGCAAGAACATCAAGGCGCTCTGCGAGACCTACGGCGTCAAGATCAACGTCGACGACGACGGCTCCGTGACCATCTACGGCAGCACGCAGAAGGCCGCCTACGACGCGAAGGACGCGGTGCTCGGCATCGCCGAGGACCCCGAGGTCGGCCGCATCTACGACGGCGTCGTCAAGCGGATCATGGACTTCGGCGCCTTCATCGAGATCCTCCCCGGCAAGGAAGGCCTCTGCCACATATCGCGCCTCTCCAAGACGCGCGTGGACAAGGTCTCCGACGTCATCAAGGAAGGCGACAAGGTCAAGGTCAAGCTGCTCGAGGTCGACCGCCTCGGCCGCCTCAACCTGGCCCACGTCGACTCCCTGGACGAGAACGGCAACTCCGTCGTCGACGCGCGCCGCGAGGAGCCCCGCGAGGGCGGCGGCCGCGAGGGTCCCC
>JAEUJG010000110.1 GCA_016794765.1 Spirochaetaceae bacterium
CTCCCTACATCGACTTCCAGAACTTGTAATAGCCGCGCTCGACCTCGTCGAGGCCGAGGAGGGGGTAGAATTTGTTCTGGCCCTGGCTCGCGAACATGAAGCCGTGGCGGAGGAGCTTGTACGAGATGCGGTCGATCGGGCAGTCGAGGGAAATGCCCTTGACGCTCTTGCCGGGCGTGTTGCGCACCTCCATGATGCCGCTCCGGAGCCGGGCGGGATGGATGCCGGGCACGTAGGAACGGATGAAGGGATTCTCCTCGAATTCCTGCATGAACTCGTCCACGGAGAACTCGAGCTGGGTGTAGAACATCTTGGGCGCGCCCTTCGCGTTGTGCGGATCCGTGATGAACTTGGAGAACTCGAGGAAATTGTACTTGGTGAGGACGATGAACTTCACCGGGTTGATCTCGAGGATGATGCGCATCTCGTCGCCGCGCGCCTTGGGATCGTAGTCCGCCGACTCGAGGGCGACGAAATCGCCGACCGAGTTGCAGACGTAGAGCGGGCCGAGGGCGGAGAAGTCGACGTTCTCGAGGACGCGGTAGCTCTTGATGAACTTGGTCGCCTTGGGCCGGCCGTCCTCGTGGGGCACGAGCTCGGCGAAGGCCCCTTCGATGTCGAAATAGGGCGCGCGGAATCCGGGGTCGATCTCCGCGAAGATGAGCCGCCCCTCGATGTACCGCGTCGAGCCCTGCACGTAGTGCTTGATGAAGTCGGCGGGCGCGAGCTGGGACGCGATGAGGGAGTGGTTCGGGTGAAGGATCAGGTAAAGATGCTTGTCGTGGGCCATTGTTCACCTCCAGAGCCCCGCCAGGAGGGGGGCGATGACGAGGGATATGATTGCCATGAGTTTAATGAGAATGTTGATCGCCGGTCCAGCGGTGTCCTTGAAGGGATCGCCCACCGTGTCGCCGACGACGGCGGCCTTGTGGGCCTCGGAGCCCTTGCCCTCGATCTCCCGGCCCTCGATGAGCTTCTTGGCGTTGTCCCAGGCGCCGCCGGAGTTGGCCATGAAGATCGCCAGGACGACTCCTGAGGCAGTGACGCCCGCGAGGAGGCCGGCGAGCATTCCGGGGCCGCCGACGAGGCCGACGGCGATCGGCGCGAGGATCGCGATGAGGCCGGGCGCGATCATGCGCCGCAGGGCGGAGCGCGTGGAGATGTCGACGCAGGCCGCGTAGTCCGGCAGCTCCTTTTCCGCGAGGATGCCGGGCCGCTCCCGGAACTGGCGGCGCACCTCCTCGATCATCGCGAAGGCCGAGACGCCGATGGCGTCCATCGCGAGGGCGGAGAAGAGGAAGGGGATCATCGCGCCGACGAGGAGGCCGATGATGATGACGGGACTCGTCACCGCCACGTCCGCCGCGCCGAGCCCGGAGGCCTCGACGAAGGCCGCGAAGAGGATGATGGAGGTCAGCGCGGCCGAGCCGATCGCGAAGCCCTTGCCGACGGCCGCGGTCGTGTTGCCGACGGCGTCGAGGGAGTCCGTGACGTCGCGAGTCTCCGGGGGCATCGCCGCCATCACCGCAAGGCCGCCGGCGTTGTCCGCGATCGGGCCGTAGGCGTCGACGGAAAGCTGGATGCCGAGGGTTACGAGCATGCCGAGCCCGGCCACGCCGATGCCGTAGAATCCCGCGAGCGAGTTGCTCGCCCAGATCGCGGCTCCGACCACGAGGACGGGCGGGGCCGTCGAGATCATGCCGACGCCGAGGCCGGAGATGATCGTCGTCGCGCTGCCGGTGCCGCAGGCCTTGGCGATCTTGCGCACCGGGCTCGAGTCCGAGCCGGTGAAGAACTCCGTGATCGAACCGATGGCGACGCCCGCCAGGAGGCCCGTTCCCGCCGCCAGGTAGACGCGGAGCGCGTCGTAGGCGGAATCGGGGCCGAAGCGGCCCTCGCCCAGGAAGAGCCGGACGGCGGGGTAGAGGAGGGCCAGCGCCAGGCCCGCCGCCCCGAAGGAGCCCGCGTTGAGCGCCCGCTGGGGCGAGGCGCCGGGCCTCGCCCGCACGAGGAAGCAGCCGACGATGGAGGCGACGGTGCCGATCGCGCAGACGACGAGGGGCAGGATGGCCAGCCGGAGCTTGAGCGCGTCGGCCGCCTGCGCGGAGATGCCGAGGATGACGCAGCCGACGAGGGAGCCGGCGTAGGACTCGAAAAGGTCGGCGCCCATGCCGGCGACGTCGCCGACGTTGTCGCCGACGTTGTCGGCGATGACCGCCGGATTTCGCGGATCGTCCTCGGGGATGCCCGCCTCCACCTTGCCGACGAGGTCGGCGCCGACGTCGGCGGCTTTCGTGAAGATGCCGCCTCCGACGCGGGCGAAGAGGGCAATGGAGGAGGCGCCGAGGGAGAATCCGGCCAGGATCGGGAAGACCGAGAGCGTCAGCGCCTCGTAGCTCGTGCCGAAGAGCCAGGCGCCGAGGGCGAGGACGATGACGATGCCGAGGAGGGCGAGTCCGACGACGGTCATGCCCATCACCGAGCCGCCGGCGAAGGCGACGCCGAGGGCGGGGCCGATGCCCTTGGTGGCCGCCCAGGCGGCCCGCGCGTTGGCGGCCGTAGCCACGCGCATGCCGAACCAGCCCGCGGAGGCGGAGGCCAGGGCTCCGAGAAGGAGGGCCAGGGCCTGGAGCCGCAGGGGCCCCGTGCTCGCCATGGCCAGGAGGAGGGCCGCGCCGAGGACGAAGGGAGCGAGGACGCCGTACTCCCGCGACAGGAAGGTGCGGGCGCCGAGGGCGATGTGGCCCGAGATCGCCTTGAGCGTCTCGTTGCCGACGGGTCGGGCGTAGATCCAGCGGGCGCGGGCCAGGGCGTAGGCCAGCGCAAGGACTGCCGCGGCGAGCGCGGAACCGATGCCGATGCCGAGATCCATGGAGCCTCCTTGTCCGCGGCCCGCGCGGGGCGTCCGGCGCCCTCGCGGCCTCGGGGCCGCCTGTCCGAAACGTGCTTGGAGGAAGTATAGGCGGCCCCGCGCGAGACTACAAGAAAGACCTCGCAGGGCTCCGGCCCCTGGGCCCCGGTCCCCCGCCGGCCCTCCCCGGCTTGGGTTGGCCGGTCCGGGACGCGCCCCGGCCGGCCCGGGCCGGGCGCCCTGGTCCGAGCGCCGGTCGGCCCGCTCCGCTTGTGGAAGGAGGCCGCGGGAGGCTAGTATCGCCGCATGGAACATTTCCCTTGGCCTCGCCGCGCGACGCCGCGGACCGCCGCGCTCGGGGCGTCGCGGTCATGATCGACCTCCACAGCCACTCCACGGCCAGCGACGGCAGCCTTTCGCCGGCGGCCCTCGTGGGCCTGGCCCGCGAGCGGGGCCTCATCGCCCTGGCCCTGACCGACCACGACACGATCGCCGGCCTCGGCGAGGCCGAGGCGGCGGCGCGGGACGCGGGCCTGCGGCTCGTCCGCGGCGTAGAGATCGAGATCGCCTTCGAACCGGGCGAATTCCACCTGCTCGGCCTCGACCTTTCCCCCGGCGGCTCCGGCGAA
>JAEUJG010000121.1 GCA_016794765.1 Spirochaetaceae bacterium
GGGAAGACGCCGGCGGAGGTTGCCCTGAAGAGCACGGAGAAGCTCCTAGTGCCCGGATGGAAGCGCGTGACGTAGGCGTGGGCCTCGTTGTCGAAGACCTTGACCCGGCTGCCCGAGCCGGCCTCCCCGCCGGTGCCGCCCTCTCCGTAGCCGGCGTCGGCGGCGCCGCCCCCGCGTCGCGCGGCGCCGTCGAAGGACTCGACGATGTCCGCGCCCGAGGGAACGGGCATGCGGACCGCGACGAAATCACGGCGCCGTTCGCTCGTGACGCTGACCGTCAGCCGGTAGAGCCCGCCGCGGCGGAGAGGGCCCGGATCGAGGGGTTGGCCGTCCGGCGCGGTGATCCGAGAGACGACCTCGAAGCCCTCGTCGCGGTTGACCGCGGTTTCGAGGGGGATGGCGTAGCCGAGCTCGGCGCTGTAGTAGAGTGTGCCGGTGCCCTCGCGCCGGAATTCGAAGGGTAGGAGCCTGTCGCGGGGCAGGGAGGCGAGGGGGTCGGCGCCGAGCTCGGCTTTCCAGGTTTCCCGGCGGCCCGAGAGGCTTCGGAAGTCCGCCTTCAGGAGTTCCTTGCCGGCCAGGCTCGCGCCGGCCCGGAAATCCGGCGCTCCGCCGTCGGCCTTGATGGCGTCGGCGAAGGCGTAGAGCACCCAATAGGTGGCGTTGGTCGACCGCCAGTAACCGGAGCGCTGCTCCGAAACGATGGTCTCGACGAGGCGCCGCGCGATGTCGCTCGAAGGGTTGCGCCGCACGAGGAGGTCGAGGAGCATGGCCATCGAGGAGAGCCGGTCGTTCCAGGAGCCGAGGCCAGAGGCGTCGATGTCCACCGAGCGCGGCGATTGCTTGACGAAGCCCATCGCCTTTTGCAGGCAGAAATCCGCCTTGGCCGCGTCCTTGAGGGCGAGGAAGACCAGGCCCATCTGGCTCCATTCGGCCGTCTTGAAGGACTTGGCCGAACGGAGGACCGCCTCCGCCTCGTCCATGCGCAGTTCGCCGGCTTCCGCGAGGACGCGGAGGGCGTAGCTCCATTCAAAGGGCGAATCCTCCGCCCGTCGTTCCCGCACGTACTTGAAGAGGAGGTCCGGCTTGAGTTTGTACGGAAGGGTCCATCCCTTCTTTCTCATGAGGTCCACGATATGCGCGACGCGCACGGTGACATAGAAGTCCGTCCGGTCGCTCCACGCCCATACGCCGAAACTGCCGTCGGGCCGCTGGGTCGCCGCTATCTCCGCGAGCGCCGCCTCCGCCGCCGCGCGGGGATCGGCGACGCGGCTTCGGAGTCCGAAGGCGTCGATGTACTCGCCGAAGACGACGAGGGGCAGGATCTTCGCGGACAGTTGTTCGTTGCAGCCGTAGGGGTAGTCGATCACGTAGCGCACCGCTCCCGTGAGCATCGGCACCTTGGAGGCGCCGAGGACTATTTCCAGGCTGCCCCTTCCGCCGGGCGCGTCGCCCGGGAGGATGAGTCCCTCCAGGAACTTGGCCTCCTCGCCGGGTTTCCCTTCCACGGAGCCGATGGAGGCGACGGTCTCCGTCAGGGAAGGATCCTCGACGACGAAACGCTCCCTCAAGAGCTCGGCGTGGACGGCGCTCTTCGTCGAGAAACGGATCTCGCCCGCGCCGGCCTTCGTCGCGCAGAGGGCGAAGGCGACCTCGGCGCTCGTTCCCGGCTGGACCGTCACGCTCCGCTCGGTCGGTCCGTCCACTTCGAGAATGTCCGACTCGCACCGGACGGTGACGCGCTGCGCCGCGACGTCCATGTTGGTGACGACGACGCCGGCGTAGGCGGTGTCGCGCGTCCGCATCTTCCTGGGGAGGGCCGTCTTCACGTTGATGGGGTTCCGCACCTGGCTGTCGCGCTCGGCGAGGCCGAAGCGGTCGGCCGTGACGGCGACCGCGGTGCAGCGGTAGGTGGTCAGGTTGTCCGGCCAGGTGAAGCTGACGCGCGCCTTTCCGTCCGCGCCCGTTCGCGCGGCCGGCTCGAAGACGGCGGTCGGCCTGAAATCCTTCCGTTCGGAGATTTTCGCGTCCTCCTCGTCCCCTCCGAACTGGTCCTTGACCTGGTAGGTCACGGGATCGAGCAATTCGTCGCGGGAGTCGCCGCCCCGCGTGCCCAGTGGAAAGAGGTGTGGCGCGTAGAAGTGGCGCATCGGGTCCTGGACGTGGTAGTTCACGATGTCCACGACGCCGCGGTCGACGGCCATGAAGCAGATTTCCGCGCCCTCGACGGGCTTGCCGCCGCGGGTCGCGGTCACGGTGAAGGTCGCCTTGGAGCCGGGAAGATAGGAGGGTTTGTCGGGGCTTATCTCGAGCTTGATGCGCCGGGTGTCCGTGTCGACGCGGACCTGGGCCAGGCCGAAGTAGCCCTTCGGCTTGTCGAGGTCGGGCTCGCCGAAGCCATGCGTGGGGGGGCCCTTGCGGACGGAGTAGGAGGAGACCGCGACGTAGAAGACCGGAACGTTGCGCTCCTCCACCGGGATTTCGATCACCTGGGTCGGGCCGTTGAAGCTCACGACGCGGGAATTCTGGATGCCCTCGCGTTCGGTGGTGACGAGATAGTCACCGGCCGGCAGCGGCGAGCGCATGAGGAGCCTCGCGGTGTCTCCCACGGCGTAGATCGGCCTTTCGGGAGACAGGTCGATGCCGTTCGGGTTCGCTCCGTACCAGCTGACCCATTGGTCGCCCGTCGCCCAGACGCGGAACCGGGAGACGGTCTCGCGTCCGGCCCCGTCCCGTGCGGAGACGGAGACGAGGTATTGGCCTTCCTTGGCGGCCTGGAAGGAAAAGGAGCCCGAGGAGGCGGTGAGCCGAGCCTCGGCCGCGAACACGGGGACTTCGGTCCGCGTCCAGCGCGAGTCCAGGCCGCCTTCTCCCTGTTGCTGGGCGAGCTTCCACTCCTCGCGGACGACGGTGATCGCCACGGGGATGGGCG
>JAEUJG010000158.1 GCA_016794765.1 Spirochaetaceae bacterium
GTTCTTGGCCTTGGCGGGGACGAAGTAGCCGTCGATCGGGGTATCCACGCCGTAGGCGGAGTTGTTGCCGACGATCGGGAACTGGAACCAGTCGATCTTGTCCTTCTTGTCGGCGGGGGCGACGTCCTTGATGAACTGGCCCATGAGGTACATGCCGGCCTTGCCGTCGAACATCACGGTGGCGGCCTCCTGCCAGGAGTAGCTCGCCGCGTTCTTCATGAAGTAGCCCTTCTTGGAGAGGTCGGCGATGTAATTGAAGGTGTTCGCGACCTTGGGGTCGGTGTAGGAGACCTTGCCCGCGGTCAGGTCCTGGTGGAGGGCCCCGCCGTTGACGGCGACGTTCATGTAGTCGAACCAGCCGCCGGCGGTCCAGGTGTCCTTGGCGCCGATGGCGATGGGCTCGATGCCGGCCTTCTTGAGGGCGGCGCAGACCTGCTCGAACTCCTCCCAGGTCTTGGGCACGGAGAGGTTGAGCTTGGCGAAGACGTCCTTGTTGTAGTAGACGGCCCACCAGTACCAGGAGGAGGGCATGAAGTAGGTCTTGCCGTTGTAGCTCGAGGCGGTCTTGAAGGCGGCGGGGAATTCGCTGTCCTTCCAGATCGAGTCGAGGGGCTCGAGGAGACCCTTGGCCGCGTACTGCTGCATGCGGTAGCCGGCGAACCAGGTGAGGACGTCGGGAGCTTCCTTGGCGGTGAGGTAGTTCATGAGCTGGGTCTTGAACTGCTCGTGGGCGGTCGTGTTGATCGTCACCTTGATGTTCGGGTTTTCCTTCATGAACTGGTCGGCGAGGATCTGGAGCTGCTCCTTCGGGGCCTGGTCGGACGCGTTGGACTGGATGACGAGCTCGTTCGAACCCTTCTTGCCACAGGACACGAAGAGCGTTGCCGCCGCCAGGACGACGAGGCAAATGGCTGCTAGTCGTTTCATCGAAACCTCCTTGGACTTTCTGGGACACTGAAAATGTAAGCGCTTTCATTTTAGACCAAAGCCGCGTTTTGTCAATACTTTTTTTCCGTAACAAAAGAACCGCCTCCTCCCCATGCGGCCTTCCTTGATTCAGTCCGGGAAGTGCCTGATAGTTTCCGTATGGATATTTGGCACGGAAAACGCTTGCGGAGGGCCGGGAGCGTCCGCAGACCTCGGGGGACGGATCGGGCCTTCATTTTCGCCGCGGCGTTGATCCTTCTCGCGGCCTGCGCACCCGAAACCCGGACCGACGCCGCGGCGGGACGCGCCGCGCCCGGGGAGCGGCTCATCCGTGTCGTCTGCGACAACAACTATCCGCCCTACGCCTTCACCGGCGCGGACGGCAAGCTCGAAGGCATCGTCGTCGACCAGTGGAGGGCCTGGGAACGGGAGACGGGGATCGCGGTCGAGTTGCGCGGCTTGCCGTGGTCCGAGGCGCTGGCGGCCTTCGACGCGGGCGAAGCCGAGGTCATCGATACGATCTTCAACACCGAGGAGCGGCGGCGGCGCTACGCCTTCACGGAACCCTACGCCAACATCGAGGTGCCCGTCTTCGCCCACAAGTCGCTCTCGGGCATCGTCGGGCCGGAGGACCTCCGCGGGCTCAAGGTCGCCGTGAAGGACGGCGACGCGGCGATCCTCGAGCTCATCCACGCGGGCGTCGCCGAACTGTCCCTCCTGCCGAGCTACGCGGCCATCATCGAGGCCGCGTCGCGCCTCGATTTCCGCGTCTTCTGCGTCGACGCCCCGCCGGCCCTGTACTTCCTCTACAAGCGCGGGATCGACCGCGACT
>JAEUJG010000182.1 GCA_016794765.1 Spirochaetaceae bacterium
GCCGGGCGAAGGGGCGGCGACAGCCGTTTTTGGAAGAAAAAACTTGACGGCATTTTGTATACGGAATACTGTATTCACATGTCGATCGCCCGCGAGCGCCTGAGCGCCGACGTCCACCAGGAACTCCTCGGCCGGATCATACGGGGCGAGCTCGCCCCTGGCCGGCGGCTCAAGGACGCCGAGCTCGCGGAAAGCCTCGGGGTCAGCCGGACGCCGGTCCGCGAGGCCCTCCTCCGCCTGGAGCGCGAGGGCTTCATCACCTCGCAACAGCATTTCGGCTTCTCGGTGAAACGGCTCCTCGAGTCCGAGATCCGCGAGGTCTATCCCCTCGTGCGCCTCCTCGAGTGCTCGGCCCTCGAGTCCTCCCCCCTTCCTGACGCCGCCAAGCTGGGCCATCTCCGCGAACTCGGCCTGTCCCTGCGGGAAAAGGCAGCCGATCCCTTGCGGCTCATCGAGCTCGACTCCTCCTGGCACCGGACCCTGGTCGAGGACGCCGGGAACGCCCACCTCCTCCGGATCCTTGCCGAGCTCAAGCGCCTCGTCCTCCGCTACGAGTACGCCTTCATGGAGGACACGGAGCTCGTGAGCGAGTCCCAGGGGGAGCACGCCGCCATCATCGAAGCTCTGGAGCGCAAGGACCGGCGCAAGGCCGTCAAGCTCCTCGGGGAACATTGGGACCGCTGCACCAAGGCGACGCTCAGCGACTTCCTGGCCAACGGGGCGGGGGACGGGAGCGGCGAGAAACTTGCCAACAGGGGGGCGGGAGACTAGACTTTTAGTCCCGCCCATAAAAGGAAGGTCATGAAGAAAGCCCTGCGATTCCTGGTGAACGACCGCGTCGTCGAGACGGAAGCCTGGGAAGGCACGCCGGCCCTCGACTTCCTGCGCTTGGACCTCGGCCTGACCGGCGCCAAGGAAGGCTGCCGGGAGGGCGACTGCGGCGCCTGCGCCGTCCTCCTCGGCGAGCGGAACGGTAACGGTTTCGCCTATCGCGCCGTTCCCTCCTGCCTCCTCGCGCTCGGCGAGCTCGACGGCCGCCACCTCGTGACGATCGAGGGGCTCGCGGAAGGCGCCGCCGCCGCGGGAGCCGAAGGAGGCCTCACGCCCGTGATGCGCGCCTTCGTCGAGGAAAACGCCAGCCAGTGCGGCTTCTGCACGCCCGGCTTCATCATCTCCCTCACCGCCTGGCTCGTCGCGGGCCGGGATATCGACGAGGAGGGCGCCGTGACCGCGGTCGAGGGCAACCTCTGCCGCTGCACGGGCTACGCCTCCATCCGCCGCGCGGCCGCCAGGCTCGTCGCGGAGTTCTCGGGGCTTCCCGCCGAACCCGCGGCCCGCCTCGCCGCGCTGGCCGCCGCCGGCGCTGTGCCGGCCGCCCTTCCCGCCTTCGCCCGCGGGGAGCTCCCAAAGGCGCGGCCGGCCGAGGCCGCCGCCGCTCCCGCGCCTTCCGGCGCGCCCGACGCCGCGCCCGACGCCACGCGCCCCGCGACGATCGTAGCGGGCGGCACCGACTTCTACGTGCGCAACGTCGATCCCGAACCGCGCGAGGGTTTTGCGCTCCTCGGCCGCGATCCCCGCCTCCGCGGGATCGTCCGTCGCGGCTCGGTCCTGGAGATCGGCGCGGCGGTCACGATCGCCGAGTTCTTCGCCTCCCCCGAGATCCGCGCGGCGGTGCCCGGGATCGAGGCCTACGAAGGCTCCTTCGCGAGCTCGCTCATCAGGAACCGGGCCACGCTCGGCGGCAACGTCGCCAACGCCTCCCCCGTCGCCGACGCGACCGCCATGCTCATCGCCCTCGGCGCCTCCGTGAGGATCGAACGGCCGGCCGCACCGGGCGCGGGCCGCGGCGTGCCCCTGGAGAGCTTTTTCCTCGGCTACAAGCGGCTCGACCTCGCCCCCGGCGAGATCGCGGCCGCCTTCCTCCTGCCCGCGGCGGGCCCCTTCCGCTTCAGCTTCGAAAAGGCCTCCAAGCGGAAGAGCCTGGACATCGCCGCGGTCAACTCGGCCCTGCGCCTCGAGCTCGACGGCGGCCGCGTCGCGATGGCCAGGCTCTCCGCCGGCGGCGTGGCGGCCACGCCCCTCCTCCTCGAGGCCACCTCCAATTTCCTGACCGGACGCGAAATTTCCGCCGCGACCGCGATCGAGGCGGCCCGCTCGGCGGCCGCCGAGGTGTCGCCCATCGGCGACGTGCGCGGCTCCGCCGGCTACCGCTCCAGGGTCCTGGAGCGGCTCGTGCTCGGCCACTTCGCCCGGCTCTTTCCGGAAACCCAGGCGGGCATCGCCGAGGAGGTCCTGCGATGAAGGCCATTCCCGAGGCTTCGCTCAACGTCCGCGGCAAGACCGCCTACATCGACGACCTCCCCGAGCCGCGGAACATGCTCCACGGCGCGGTCAAGCTCTCCGCGAGCGCCCGCGGCCGCATAACGCGCATAGACGGCTCCGCCGCGCTCGCCCTCCACCCCTCCGTGCGCGTCCTCACGCACGCCGACGTGCCGGGGGAGAACCAGCTCGGCTTCACCGTCGCCGACGAGCCGCTCCTCCCGGAGGAGGAGTGGGAGTACTGGGGCCAGCCCCTCGTCCTCTGCCTGGCCGCGACGCGGAACCTGGCCCGGCGCGCCGCGGAGCTCGTCGTCGTCGAGGGCGAGGAGCTCGAGGCCACCCTGGACCCGCGCGAGGCGGCCCGGAAGGGCGCCTTCATCCTGCCCCCGCGCACCCAGGCCTCCGGCGACACGGCCGCCGCTTTCGCGCGCGCGGCCCTCGTCGTGTCCGGCTCCGTCGAGTCCGGCGGCCAGGAGCACGTCTACCTCGAGACGCAGGGCGCGGTGGCCGAACCCAGGGACGGCGACCGGATCCACATAATCTCCGGCACCCAGGGTCCCACGGTCGTGCAACGCGCCGCCGCGCGGACGCTCGGCCTGCCCATGAGCTCGGTCGAGGTGGAGGCCCGCCGGCTCGGCGGCGGCTTCGGCGGCAAGGAGGACCAGGCGGCCTCCTGGGCCTGCCTCGCCGCCCTCGGCGCCCGGGTCACGGGCCGGCCCGTCAAGCTCTACCTCGACCGCAAGACCGACATGCGCGCCACCGGGAAGCGCCATCCCTACTCGAGCGATTTCCGCATCGCCATGGACGCGGAGGGCCGGATCCTGGCCTTCGAGGCCGACTACTACCAGAACTCCGGCTGTTCCTGCGACCTCTCGCCCGCGATCATCTCCCGCACCCTCTTCCACGCCGTGGGCGCCTATCGCGTCCCGAACGTCCGCGTGACGGGCTATCTCTGCCGCACGAACCTGCCCTCCTTCACCGCCTTCCGCGGCTTCGGCGCGCCCCAGGGCTTCTTCGTGATGGAGGCCGCGATGGACGCGCTCGCCGCCAAGGCCGGCATCGATCCCGTGGAGCTCCGGCGGCGCAACCTCCTGGCGGAGGGCGACACCACGCACTACGGCATGCCGATGGCGCGGGTCCGGGCCGGCGAATCCTTCGACCGCCTCCTCGAGGCGCTCGATTGGCCAAAGCTCCGGGCCGAGATAAAGGCGCACAACGCCTCGCATCCCCTCGAAAAGCTCGGCGCCGCGATCGTCCCGAACTGCTTCGGCGTCTCCTTCACGAAGCTGCCCATGAACCAGGGCGGCGCCCTCGTCCACGTCTACCAGGACGGCTCCGTCCTCGTCTCCACCGGCGCGGTGGAGATGGGCCAGCAGGTCTCCCGGAAGATTGCGCGCATCGCGGCGCGCACATTGGGCGTGCCGCTGGCGCGCGTCGCCGTGGAGCGCACCAGCACCCTCACGGTCGCCAACACGGTGCCGACCGCGGCGAGCACGGGCGCCGACATCAACGGCATGGCCGCCCTCGTCGCCTGCGAAGAGATCCGCGGGCGCCTCGTCGCCAAGGCCGCCGAACTCGTCGGCGCCACGGCGAGCGAGCTGTCCATCCAGGAAGGCCGCGTCGTCCGCGGCTGCGAGGACGCGGGGCTCGCGTGGGAAAACCTCGTCCAGAAGTGCCACGAGGCGCGCATCGACCTCTCCGCCCACGGTTTCTACGCCACGCCCGGGCTCTTCTACGACATGAAGGCCGAGCGGGGCAGCCCCTTCGCCTACCACGTTTACGGCGCGGCCGCCGTCGTCGTCCGGCTGGACGTCCTCAGGGGAAGCTACGATTTCGAACGCGCGGTCATCGTTCACGACGTGGGCCGGAGCCTCGACGCGGCCGTCGACCGCGGTCAGATCGAGGGCGCCTTCGCCCAGGGCCTCGGCTGGGCCGCGCTCGAGGAGCTCAAGTTCGGCGACGACGGCAGGCTCCTCTCGGACACCCTCTCCACCTACAAGTTGCCCGACGCGCGCTTCCTGCCACGCGACCTCGAGGTGGAATTCCTGCCCGAGGCCGACAATCCGCGCGCGGTGCTCAACTCGAAGGCGATCGGCGAGCCGCCCCTCATCTACGGCATCGCCGGCTACTTCGCCCTCCTGGACGCGCTCCGCGCAGCCAGGCCCGAAGGCCCGCCGATGTACGACCTTCCCATGACGCCCGAAAAGGTCCTCGACTACCTCATGAAGGACCGCCCCGAATGGACCGCGGCCGCCGA
>JAEUJG010000204.1 GCA_016794765.1 Spirochaetaceae bacterium
TCTTCCTCCTCGATGGGCACGCCGGCGCGGCGCGCCAGCTCCTCGAGGGCCTCGCGATAGCTGAGCTTTTCGTGCTCGCGGAGGAAGGTGACGACGTCGCCGCCCTTCCTGCAGCCGAAGCAGTAGAAAAAGCCCTTGTCCTTGTCGACGTTGAAGGAGGGCGTTTTTTCCCCGTGGAAGGGGCAGAGCCCGAGCCAGCGCCCTCCCCGCTTCTCGAGGCGCACG
Source organism: Spirochaetaceae bacterium (assembly GCA_016794765.1). GTDB lineage: Bacteria > Spirochaetota > Spirochaetia > Treponematales > Rectinemataceae > JAEUJG01. The sequence goes on from JAEUJG010000204.1 coordinate 226, forward strand.
AAATCGCCGATGACGGCGACGATATCCGTGCGGTCGAGAATGGCGCGGACGGTGGCGTCGGGAATGCGGCTCATTTGCCTCCGGCCCGCTTCACGAACAGGTTGCGCGCCCCGACGTGCTCCTCGAGGCTTTCGGAGAAATGATGCCGGCCCGCGGCCTCGTCGACCAGGCGGAAGTAGAGGTACCTGGAGCTGGCGGGATAAAAGGCGGCCTTGATGGCGGTCATCCCGGGATTGGAGATGGGTCCCGGCGGGAGGCCGCGGTTCACGTAGGTGTTGTAGGCGTCGGGAATGGCGATGTCGCGGTCGAAGAGCCGCTCGGGATGGGGCTTGCCCTGCTTTTCCGTGATGACGTAGACCACGGTCGCGCAGGATTGGAGCGCCATGCCGATGCGGAGCCGGTTGTAGAAGACGCTGGCCATGAGAGGCGCCTCCTCGGCGACGCGATACTCGCGCTCGATGACCGAGGCAAGGACGATCTTGGCGCGAAGTTCTTCGGGCGCCAGGGCTCCGGCTTCCGGAATGGTCGCGAGGCGGGCGCGGAAGGTCTTGAGCATAGCGCGGGCGGCCGGCGCCGCGCCGAAATCCCGCGGAAAGAAGTAGGTGTCGGGGAAAAGGTAGCCCTCGAGGGAGGCGCCGGCGACACCGAGCTCGGCAAGCAGGGCCGGATCGCGGGCCGCGGCCAAAAAGGCCTTCGCCTCGGCGACGCCGCCTTCCTCGAGCAGGGCCGCGGTCTCCGAAAGCGTGGCGCCCTCGGGGACGGTCAGCCGCACCAAGGCCTGCCGCCCTTCGGCGATGGCGCCCAGCACCTCGCGGGTGCCCATGCCCCGCTCGAAGCGGTAGGTGCCCGCGTCGAGTCCGCCCTCCTGCCCGGAAACCTTGGCGAAGAGGCGAAAAGCGAGCGCGGAGCGGATGACGCCGGCGGACTCGAGGCGGGTGGCCAGCGAGCCGGCGCCCTCCCCCGCCTTCACGGTGAAGAGGAGGCCGTCCGCCGGCAGGCGGTCGCTCGGCCGCGCCGCCTGCACGAGAAGGACGAGGCCCAAGGCGACGCCGACGACGAGGGCCAGCGCCGAGAGGGAGAACAGGCGTACGAGGAGGCCCGGTTTGTGTTTCATGCCGCTAGTTCCGTTTCGGGCCAGGGCCCGCGAGCCGCGAGTAGAGCGCCGCGGGGCGCTCCATCTCTTCGATTGAAAGCCGGTCATAGAGAAAGCCGCGGAGCTCCGCCTCGAGGGCATCGAGCTCCGGGGAGGCGGCGACCAGGCCGGCCGGATCGGTCGGACAGGATTCGGCGACGGCGCCGCGTCCCGACTGGCCAACAAGAGGCCTGGCGCGGCCGAGGGGGAAGGGCAGGTCCGGATCGCGGGTCGCCGCGGCGGGCGAGGCGGGCGCGCGGCGTCCCTCCAAGAGGAGGAAGAGGGCCAGGCACTCGCGCAGGCCCAGCGAGGGGGAAAAGGCGTCCACGGCCTAGACCTCGATCTCGAGGCCCTCGCGGGCGAGGATGACCTCGATGCCCCTCGTTTCGAGGTGCTGCATGTACCAGGCCGCGTTCTTGAGGATCGTGGCGACCTTGCGGTCGAGGTAGGCGGGTTCGTGGTGGAAGAGGACGAGGCGCTTGATACCCCAGGTCGCGGCGAAGTCGGCCGCGAGGCTGAAGGAGGAATGGCCCCAGTTGAACTTCTCGATCGCCTCGCCCAGCGTGTACTGGGCGTCGATGACGAGGGCGTCGGCGGCCTCGAAGTAGGCCGCGTTGGCGGCGCTGCGCTGGAAATCGGCCTCCGTGAGCTCGGTGTCGGTCGCGTAGATCACCTTGCGGCCCTTCTCCTCTATCTTGTAGCTGTAGCAGCCGCCCGGATGGTTCATGAGCCGATGGGAGACGGAGACGCCGCCCTCCACGACCGGCTCGTCCTTCAGCACGAAGAAGCGCTTCGCGGCCGACATGGCCTCCATCGTGATCGGGAAGTACGGCGGCCGCATCTGGTCCTCGAGGATCTTGCGGAAATCCGGCACCGGACTGTAGAAGTCGATCTCGTTGAGATGGCCGTAGGCCGGCCCGAAAAAGGGCAAGCCCTGGATGTGGTCCCAATGAAAGTGCGA
>JAEUJG010000213.1 GCA_016794765.1 Spirochaetaceae bacterium
GAAATCGGACATCGCGTCCCTGAAGGCCCTGTACGACCGCGAGCTTTTCGAAAGCGTCGCGCCGTTCTGGGAGCGGCACGGCCCCGACCGGGAATGCGGCGGCTACTTCAGCTGCCTCGACCGGGACGGCGCGGTCTTCGACACCGACAAGGTCCTCTGGATGCAGGGCCGCGGGCTCTGGTGCTTCTCGAAGCTGTACGCCGGGGTCGCCCCGGAGCCGCGGTGGCTCGAGCTCGCGAGGCTCGGCGCGGACTTCCTCCGCGACAAGGGGCGCGCCCCGAACGGCGATTTCTGGTTCTCCGTCGACCGCCGCGGGAATCCCCTCGTGCAGCCCTACAACATCTTTACGGACTGCTTCTGCGCCGCGGGCTTCGCGGAGTACGGCCGCGCCTCGGGGGAAGGTTGGGCGACCGAGCTCGCCGTCGGGACCTACCGGAGGATCCAGGAGCGGCGCCGCGACCCGAAGGGCCCCTGGACCAAGCAGATCGCGGCGAACCGCCCCGTCAAGGCGATGGCCATGCCGATGATGCAGGTTTGGATGGCGGGCGAGATGCGCGGCCTCGTGCCGGAGCCGGAGCTCCGCGAACGGGTCGACGAGGCGGTCGCGCAGGTCCTCGAACTCCACGTCGACGAAGGGCGGAAGGCCGTCTTCGAGCGGGTCCACCCCGACGGCACCCGGCCCGACTGCATGGAGGGCCGCCTCCTCACGCCGGGCCACGCGCTCGAGACGCTCTGGTTCATCATGCGGGTCGCCGCGGAGCGCGGCGACCGGGGCCTCGTCGGCCGCCTCAAGGAGGCGATGCTCTGGACCGCCGAACGCGGCTGGGACGCGGAGTACGGCGGCATCTACTACTACCAGGACTACGAGGGCCGCCCCACCGAGAAGATCGAGTCCTCGATGAAACTCTGGTGGGTGCACGCCGAGGCCCTGGCGGCCTTCCTCCTCGCCTACAAGCTCACGGGCGACCCGGCCTGCGAAGCCTGGTTCAGGCGGATCCAGGAATGGACCTGGAGCCGCTTCCCCGATCCCGAATACGGGGAATGGTACGGCTACCTCGACCGGCGCGGCGAGGTGGCCCTGACGCTGAAGGGCGGCAAATGGAAGGGCTTCTTCCACATCCCGCGCTGCCTCCTGGCCTGCTCGGGCTGGCTCGGGGAGATGTCCGGGGCCTGCGGCGCCGACGGCGAATACCGTCCGCCCTTCCCCGGCGCCGGCGCGGAGCCGCGCCGCGAAACCACTGAACCGGAGCGACGACCATGATCGACACCACGATAACGCAGGACATGCTCGAGGGCTTCACGACGGAGAGCCGCAACGAGCGGTCGATGGACATCGACTCGAAGGGAAGCCTGGAGATCCTCAAGATCATCAACGCCGAGGACAAGACCGTGCCCTTCGCGGTCGAGAAGGCCCTGGAGCCGCTGGCCGCCCTCGTCGACGACGTCGTCGACTCGCTCCGGAAGGGCGGCAAGCTCGTCTACATCGGCGCGGGCACCTCGGGCCGGCTCGGCGTCCTCGACGCCTCCGAATGCCCGCCGACCTACGGCACGCCGCCCGAAATGGTGCAGGGCCTGATCGCCGGCGGCCGGGAAGCCCTGGTGCGCTCCATCGAGGGCGCGGAGGACGACCACGAGGCCGGGATCCGCGACCTGGAGCGGATCGGCTTCGGCCCCGGGGACGTGCTCGTCGGCATCACCGCCTCCGGCCAGGCCCCCTACGTACTCGGCGCGATGGAGAAGGCCCGCGCGATGGGCGCCGTCGTCGCGGCGATCAGCTGCAACGCGGGCTCCAAGACCTTCGCCTACGCGAAGCACGCCATCCACCTCGACGTCGGCCCCGAGGTCGTCACGGGCTCGACGCGGATGAAGGCGGGCACCGCGCAGAAGCTGGCCCTCAACATGATCACGACGGCGGCGATGATCCGCTACGGCAAGGTCTACCGCAACCTCATGGTGGACCTCTCCCCCGTCAACCGCAAGCTCGTCGAGCGCTCCAAGCGCCTCGTCAGGCAGGCGACGGGCTGCGCCCCGGAGGAGGCGGAGAAGGCCTTCGAGGCCTCCGGCAAGCGCCCCAAGCTCGCGATCATCATGGTCCTTCTCGGCGTGGACCGCGCCGGGGCCGAGCGCCTGGAGCGCGAGGGCGGCGGCCCCATCGCCGGCGCGCTCCGCGTCTTCCGCGAGGAGGAGGCCCGGCGCGGCGGCGGCCCGGGCGGCGGCCCGGGCGGCGGCCCAAGCGGCGGCCCAAGCGGCGGCCCAAGCGGCGGCCCGGGCGGCGGAGCCGGGCCCAAGGCCTGAGGCCCGGG
>JAEUJG010000234.1 GCA_016794765.1 Spirochaetaceae bacterium
GATCGTCGTGCCCGTCGCGATGACGAGCGAGTTGAGCAGGGCCTGGTAGGTGTCGGGGTCGTTCAGGATCTTGAGGACGCCGGCCAGGTTGAACTTGCCGTTCTCGAAAAAGGCCGTCGTGAAGATCAGGATGATCGGCACCGCGACGACGACCACGAGGATGAATATCGAGAAGATGAGGGCGAGCTCCGCCGCCCCGATTTTCCGGCGCGCGATCTCGTTCATTCCGCCGCCTCCTTGTCTTCGGATTCGGGGAACCAGCGCAGGTCGTGGAAGCGCACCTTGCAGGCCTCCCCTTCTTTGAACACGAGACCCTTGGCGGTGGCCTCCTCGGTGAGCTGTTGGATGCGGAGCGTCGCGCCGCCCACCTCGACGCGGTAGTCGACGATGGGTCCGAGCAGGGAGGCGCGAAGGACCTTGCCCGAGGCGCCGGGGCCGGAGCGGTCGAGGACGGCGTCCATGGGCCTGAAGCCCGCGAGCGGCGACTGGATGCCCGCCGCGTCCGCGGGCAGGGACTCCGCGATCGGCTCGGAGCCGCCGCGGACGTAGGCGGCGCCGTTCCGGAACTCGGCCGGAAGCATGTTCGCGATGCCCAGGAAGCGGAACACGAAGGGATCGACGGGCCGCTCGAAAATCTCGGCGGGCGTGCCGATCTGGCGGATCCTGCCGCCGCGGTCCATCACCGCGATCCGGTCGGAGATCGCGAGGGCGACCTCCTGGTCGTGGGTGACGTAGAGAATGGTCGATTCGGTCTTCCTCTGGAGCTCCTTGATCTCGAAGCGCATCTCCTCGCGGAGGTTCGCGTCGAGGTTGGACAGGGGCTCGTCGAGGAGCATGACGTCGGGCTCGGAGACGAGGGCGCGGGCCAGGGCGACGCGCTGTTGCTGGCCGCCGGAGAGCTGGTAGGGCAGCCGATCGTGGAGGCCGAAGAGCCCGACCTGCTCGATGCCGGCCATGGCGCGGGCCTTGGCCGACTCCTTCTCGACCTTCCGGACCTCGAGGGGATAGGCGACATTGCCGTGGACGGTCTTGTGGGGCCAGACCGCGTAGTCCTGGAAGACGACGCCGATGCGGCGGTCTTCGGGCGGCACGGAGCGCTTCGTCGCCCCGTCCGCGACCACCTTCCCCCCGATGCTGACGGTGCCCGAGTCGGGGCTCTCGAAGCCCGCGACGAGGCGGAGGAGGACGGTCTTGCCGCAGCCCGAGGGGCCGAGGATGGTGAAGCATTCGCCCGAGCGGACCTCGAGATCGAGGCCGCCGAGCACGGCGTGGGTCCCGTAGGACTTGCCGACGCCGGCGAGGCGTATATCTGCCATGTGGGTGAGTCCTTCCGACGGCGGCCGCGCCGGAGGGGCGGCCGCCTTTCTCCCGCGCGAGCCAGGCGCGCGGGCCGATCGATCACGGCGGGGAACCGCGGCTCCCCGCCGCGACATGCGTCACTTGGAGCGGAGAATCTCCGTGAACTTGTCGATCGTGGCCTGCTTGTCGGCCATGAGCTTGAGGTAGTCGATCTTCATGGCGCGCTTGACCGCCTCGGCGGGTTCGACCAGGCCGACGCCCTGGACGATCGCGACGTCGGGGCGGACGGGGAGCGTGTAGGCCTCGGCGATGATCTTCTGGCCTTCCTTGGAGACGAGGAAGTCGACGAACTTCTGCGCCGCGGAGAGGTTCTTCGTGCCCTTGAAGATGGCGACGGGACTCGGAATGACGAGCATCTCCTGGGGGAAGGCGATGCCGAGGTTGGCGCCCTTCTTGATCTTGTCGATCGTGATGTAGTCGACGCCGATGCAGGCGAAGAGGTCGCCGGCGGCGGTGTCGTCCACGACCTGGCCGGAGCCCTGCCCCATCTTGGCGCCGTTGGCCTTGAGCTTCTGGATGTAGTCCCAGCCGAGGTTGTTGACGAGCATGCCGACGGAGACCATCGAGGTGCCCGAGAGAGCCGGATTGGCGATCGCGAAATTGCCCTTGAAGCGCGCGTCGAGGAGATCCTGCCAGCTCTTGGGGGGCGTCTTCACCTTCTCGGTGTTGTAGGTGATGCCGAGGGTGCCGAGGCGGGCCGGCGTGAACTCCCACTCGGGATCCATGATCGGGCTGATGATGAGCTTGGAGTCGGCGGGCTGGTACTTCTGGAGGGCGCCCTCCTTCTTGAGGGCGTAGAAGTCGGGAACCTCGCTCGTCCAGAGGACGTCGCAGACGAGCTGTCCGGACTGGCGCTCGGCGGCGATCTTGGCCATGATCTTGCCGGCGCCGGCGGAGTAGTAGTCGAACTGGATGTTCGGGTACTTCTTCGCGAAGGCGTCGCGGATATCGCCGATGAGCACTTCCTTCATGGACGTGTAGACCATCAGCTTCTCCTTCCCCTGGGCGGAGAGGGGAAGGGCGACGGCCGCGAAGAGGATGAGGCCCGCGAACAGGCGCGCGCTCTTCTTCATGTGAACCTCCTATGGGCGAGTGAAGAGTGGCCCGCGACGGCCGGGAATCCCGGGGCCGGTTCGCGGTGCCTTGAGGTTCCACAACCGCACGGTTTTCGGCGATCGGCAACGGGTACTTTCGTACCCTTCGGCCGGGGAAGGCGGCGCGGTACCGCGGTACCGCGCGGCGGGGCCACCGACGCCCAGGCGGTCCCGGAGTCCGCCGGGAAGCGGCTTCAGTCGCTTTCCGGGCCCGCGCCCCCGTCCCGGTACAGGAGGACGGCGCTCACCCGGTCGTGGACCCCGAGCTTCTCGTAGAGGGAGGAAACGTAGTTCTTGACCGTCTGCTCCGCGATGCGGAGCTCGAAGGCGATTTCCTTGTTGCTCTTGCCGGCGGCCATCAGGCCGAGAATCTCGCGCTCGCGGGCGTTGAGCGCGGCGAGGACGGCGACGGAGCCTTCCGGACGGCGCTCCGCGCCCTCCCCGCCGGCGGCCTCCGTCGGCGCGACGGCCGCCCCCTGGTAGGCCTTGCCGAAGCGGGCACGGAAAATGACGAAGGCGGCGAGCGCCAGGCCCAAGGCCGCGAGGAGTTCGGCGCCGAAGGCGAGGGAGTTCCTGCCGCCGCCGCGGGGCAGGACCGTGAGGATGGCCCAGTCGTGGCCCGGCAAGCGCCGGAAAACCCAGGCCCCCCGGGCGCCGCCGGAGCCGCCGGAGCCGCGGCCCTCATCCGCCTCGCGGAGGCGGGGAAGGGCCTGGGCGGCGAGGGGTTCGGCCGCCGGGAGGGGCGACCCTATCTGCGCCGGGATCGGCGAGGAAAGCACCGAACCGGCATGGTCGAGAAGGAGGGTGTAGTCGCCCCGCACGGAATCCGGTTCGCCGTCCATGAAAAGCGCCTCGTTCAGGCTGGCGGCGACGCCGCGTTCGCCCAGAAAC
>JAEUJG010000269.1 GCA_016794765.1 Spirochaetaceae bacterium
CAAAAAAGCGGCCCCGAAGGGCCGCCGTCGCGCGGGGCGCGCCTGCGAAGGAGGTTTATTTCACGCGCTCGATGAAGGAGCCGTCGCGGGTGTCCAGCTTGATCTTGGTGCCGATGTCGCAGAAGAGGGGCACGGAGACCTCGATGCCGGTGTCGAGGGTGGCCGGCTTGAAGGTCTTGCCGGAGGTGTCGCCCTTCACGCCGGGCTCGCAGTAGGTGATCGTGCGCTCGATGGCGGTGGGGAGGGTCATGCCGACGGGCTTGCCGTCGTAGAAACAGACCTCGACCTCGAAGTCGTCCTCGGGGGTGATGTAGCCGGCGTTGTCGCCGAGGTCTTCCTTCGTGAGCTCGAACTGCTCGAAGGTCTCCTGCTCGAGGAAGACGTAGCTCTCGCCGTCGATGTAGGAAAGCTTCATCTTGTGGTAGTCGAGGGAGACGTCCTCGAACTTTTCGCCCATGTCGAGGCCGAGCTCGCAGGTGGAGCCGGTCACGATGTTCTTCACGCGGAGGCGCTTCACCTGGCCGTTGCGGCCGCCCTTGATGCCGAGCATGCGCTGGACGATGAAAACGTCGTTTCCGACCTTGAAAACGGTGCCGCCATGGATATCGCCGGTCATTATCATGCGAATATTCCTCACTGCAAAGGATGAGAGCCCGGGATCATCCCCCTTCGGGAGGAGGTTTGGGCCCTTTCGACGAACGCGTCGGCGGCATTTTAGCCGATCTCGCCAAAAAAAGTCAGTAGGTTGTCGGCGAGGTTTCCGAGGGCGAGGAGGCGCTCCGAGAAGGCCTCGAAACCGGGCTTCAGGGCCTCCGCCGCCTCCAGGAGGGGGAGGAGGCGCTCGGTCCCGGCGACGGCGGGGCCGTCGCGGAGCCGGTCGTTGAAGGCGAGGAAAAGCTCCTCGAGGGGGGCAAAGAGGGCGGGCTCGAAGCAGGGGCGCAGGCGCTCGAGGAGGGCGCGGACCTTGACGAGCTGGTGCGCCTCCTCCTGGACATAGGCGTGCCAGAGGAAGGGCCGGCCGGAGAGGGCGGCGCGGGCCAGGGACTCCTCGCCGCGGACGATGGCGAAGTCGGCGGCGAGGAGGAGCTCGTCCCAGGTTTCCTGGGGCAGGAAGGGCAGGAAGAGGGCCGGGAAGGGCCGGCCGGCCTCCTCCCAGGCGCGGCGGAAGCAAAGCTCGCTCCGGCCCGCCGCGACGAGAGCGAGGAGGGGGCGCTCCCGGGCGTGGGCGGCGAGGTCGGCGACGATCCGGCCGTAGTCGCGCTCGTAGCTGAAGACCGCGACCCAGCGGCGGCCGCCTGAGTCGGCGGGCGCGGCGGTTGGCGCGGCGACGGGCGCGGCAGCTGGCGCGGCGGCATCGAGGCCGGCGTCGAAGCCGGCGGCGCGGAGGGCGGCCAAGCGGGCGGAGGGACGGCTGGCGGGGTCGAGAAAGCGGGCGCGCGCGGCGAGGAAGTTCCGGTCGAGGAGGAGGCCGCCCGTCCCGGGGGCGAAGCCCGGCATGAAAAAGAACTTGCGCACCCGGTCGGAGCGGGTCGCGGCGACGAGGCGGTGGAAGTCGACCGCGTAGTCCTCCGCGGTCAGGTACTCGAGATTGAGGATGCGCCGCGGCGCCGGGTCCGCGGGATCGAAGACGAGCTCCTCGTACCAGTCGGGCTTGCCGCAGGCGAAGCATTCCACCGCGCGGCGCGGCGGCTCGCGGCGGAACTCCTCCCGGGCGGGACCGGGGGCCAGGTCCCAGCGGTAGACCCGCCAGCCGCGGAAGTCCTGGACCTCAAGGGCGGGGTCGATCCCGGGGGCCAGTGACTTGAAGGCCTCGAGGCCGTCGACGACGAGGCGCAGGCGCAAGGAAGGGTCGGCCTCGGCGAGGGCGCGGGCCAGGCGGTAGACGACGCCGATGTCGCCGAAGTTGTCGACGACTTTGCACAGGATGTCGAGGAAGGGGAACTCGTCGCGCATCGTTCGCCAT
>JAEUJG010000279.1 GCA_016794765.1 Spirochaetaceae bacterium
AGGCCGGAAGATTGCCTTCCGGCGACTATACCGCCGAACGGCTCGATCTGCTCGCGAACGCGGCCGGAGAGCCTAACTTCCTCGTCGACGCGGCCATCCTTTCCCTCGCGTCGGGCGACCGCTTCGGCGCCGGCGCGCGGCTATCGCTCGCGATCGAGCGGGGAGCGAATCCCGGCTCCGAGCTTCTCTGGGACGCCGGGCTCCACGAAATTCTCGCGGCCCGCCCAGACCAGGGAGTCGGTCCCGCGGAGCTCCGCCTCCTCGGAGACGCGGCCTATCTAGCGGGCAAGAGCGACCTCGCCGAGCTGCGCTGGCAAGCGGCCCTTGAGCGGGATCCGGCCGGTTCCTGGAAGACCTACGCTTCCCTCGGAGCCCTGGCCGCCGAGCGCGCCGCGCGGCGAGCCCGCGAGGCCGCCACGGTCCGGCGGCCTTCCTCCGAGGTCGATTCCTGGGCCGAAATCGGCGTCGGCTTCGATCCCGGCCGCCGCGCGGAAGCCTCGCCCGCGGATAAGCCCGCGGGCGGTTTGGCCTCGAACGAGGAGCGGCTATATTACGAGCGGCTCCTCGCGGCCTTCCCCGCGGACGGCGAGGCGAAGGCCGCCTACGCCTCCTTCCTCGTGCGCGACGGGCGCGAAGCGGAAGCCGCGGCGCTCCTCGGCCAAGACGATCCGGCGAGCCTTGGTTCGCGAGGCGCCCGGGCCAAGCTCGCGGCTGAATCCCTCGTCCAGCCGGAGGAGCGGGTCGTCGCCCTCGCGATCTCGCTGGCGGCGCTCCGGGACGGGGACGGCGACTTCCTCGCCGAGGCGATGCGGCTCCTCCTCGCGCGCCGCCGCTGGGCGGACTTCCTCGCCCTCCGCGACAGCGCCGCCGCGCGCGGCCTCTCGTTTCCCGCAAGCTGGTATTACGACGCCGTCGCGTCCGCTCTTCGCGGCGACGGCCGGGCGGCCGTGAGCCTGCTTGAAAAGAATGGTCCGGCGAATCCCGGACCCGAGGCGGCCTTGGCCTTGGGGCTAATTTATTCGCGCGAGGGCGAACTTGGGACCGCCGAGGCGCGGCTCGAGGTGGCCGGGGACGCGGCGCGCGACGGCAAGGAGCTTTGCTCCGTCCTCAAGGCCCGAGGCTTCCTCTACCGGAAGACCGGCGACGCCGCGCGCGCTAGAGCGGCCTTCAACGCCGCGGCCGCGGCCGATCCCGACGACGCCGAAGCCAAGATCCTGGCCCGGACGCCCTAGGGTCGGCCCGCGCCCGGCGGCCGATGTCCGCCGCCGATGACCGATGGCCGCGCCATTCTTCGGGCGGGCCGGCGTGAAAACGAATTGAAGGCGCCTTCGAGCGCGCCCTGGAGGTATCGTGATACGTCTTAAGAACGCGGCCGAGATCGACCGCATCCGCGAATCCTGCCGCATGCTTTCCGGGCTTTTCGCCGAGCTCGCCCCCCTCGTCAAGCCCGGCGTCTCGACCCTCGAGCTCGACACGGCCGCCCGCGAGTACATCCTGTCCCGCGGCGGCCGCCCGGCCTTTCTCGGCTACGACGGCTATCCCGCCAGCCTCTGCGTTTCGCCCAACGAGGTCATCATCCACGGCATCCCGGACGGCCGCCGGCTCGTGGAAGGCGACATCGTGGGCCTCGATTGCGGCATCGACCTCGGAGGCTTCTTCTCCGACGCGGCGATCACCTTGCCGGTCGGGACCATCTCGCCCGAGGCCGAGAAGCTCCTCCGCGTCACGCGCGAGTGCCTCGATCGGGCCATCGCCGCGGTAAAGCCCGGCGCCCGGATCCACGACGTCTCCCGCGCGGTCTTCGGCCACGCGACGGCCAACGGCTACGGCGTCGTCCGCCAGTACTGCGGCCACGGCGTAGGCTTTTCGCCCCACGAGGATCCGCAGATCCCGAACTATGTCAGTCCGGGCCCGAATCCGCGCATCGTGCCGGGCATGGTCTTCGCGATAGAGCCGATGGTCAATCTCGGCTCCGGCGGCATCAAGACCCTGGACGACGAGTGGACCGTCGTCACCCTCGACAAGAAGATTTCCGCGCACTACGAGCATACGGTGGCCGTGCTTCCCGACGGAACGGTCGAGGTGCTGACCTCCTGGACCTATCCCTCTTAGCTTCCCGCACGGGGCACCCGCGGCGGAGGCGGGGCGAAAACGCATCGGCGTAACCTTTCCGGGACGCGCGGCGTTATATTGGTACTGAAAGCGTTTCGCAAAGGAGCATCGAATGTCCCTCCTAAAGAAGCTCTATTCGAGAAAGTTCTTCCTTTTCAACCTGGTGCTCGTCGGCGTCTTGGCGGGTTTCGGCCTCGCCTTCGCCGGTTTTTCCCTCGGCGCCCGCGGCCCCGAACGCTATCTTCGCGCCGAGACGAGAGGGCAGGGCGCTCCCTCCCTCCTCGTAGACGCCCCCGCCATCGCCCAGGCTCCGGCCGAGGTGAAGAGCGCCCTTTCGCAGGCTGAAAGCGTCCAGTCCGCCTTCCGCTTCGTCGCCAAGAGCGTCCTGCCCTCGGTCGTCGAGATCAAGGTGGTGGAAAACCAGAAATCCGGCCCGACGCCCGGCGACCAGAATCCCTTCCGCTTCTTTTTCGGGCCGCCCAACGAGTCGCCCGATTCCCAGCCCCGCGACTTCCAGCAGGAAGGCCTCGGCTCCGGCATCATCGTCCGGCGCGACGGCAAGACGGTCTACGTCCTCACGAACAACCACGTCGCCGGCGACGCGAGCGAGATCACCGTGATCCTCTCCGACGACCGCGAGTTCAAGGCGAGCCTTGTCGGCAAGGACGAGCGCAAGGACCCTGCCCTCGTCAAGTTCGAGACCGACTCCAAGGACATCGT
>JAEUJG010000283.1 GCA_016794765.1 Spirochaetaceae bacterium
CCTGGATTTCCGGGTCGAATCCGGCGATATACTCCTCGACACCCCTGTCGATTTCAGGCGCCATGGCCATCGTTCCCCTCCACGAAGGGTTTGCCCGCGAAGGAGGCGAGGGAGCGTCCGGTATCCCTGAGGTTTTGGGCCCGGGACGCCGGAAGGATGTTGAGAACGAGGGCGTCGCCGGCGGCGGCTTCGCAGACGAGGGAGACGTAGGTCTTCTTGAAGCGGCGGCGGTTCGACTTCGCGTCGACGGCGGCGTCGCCGCGGGGATCGGCCGTGGCGAGGGCGGCGGCGCCGAGCTTGCTCTCCTCCTCGCCGCCCGGGACGGAGCCGCGGACGAAGCTGCCGAGGCGGAAGCGCTCGATCTCCGCGATGGGCAGGGTGACCGCGCGCGAAAGCAGGAGGAGGCCGAAGCGGTGGGTCAGGGTGCCGTCCGCGGCGTCCAGGATCCAGCGCTCCTCGTAGAGGGCGGCGAGGACGGCGATCGCCAGAACTACCCAGCCGACCGCGCCGGGCGGGCCGCCCGCGACGGCCAGGGAGCCGACGAGGATCGCGGTGATCCCCGCCATGAGGATGCGGAACCATAGGGGTATGGCGTAGACGAGGCGCTTCGCCCCGCCTTCGGCGTCCTTTTTCGTTTCGCGGAGTACGAGGGGAATATCCATCACTGCCTCCCGGTCGCTGTTGCCTAGGACGATAGCCCCGCCGGGGCGAAAGGGCAAGGGGGAGCGAGGCGGCGGCTTGCCGCTTCGCCTGAGGCCATCGTATGCTTGAAGCCTTCGGAGGTACCGCCATGGCCAATTCCCGCGTCAAATTCGAGACGAGCCTCGGCTCCATCGTCATCGAGCTGTTCGAGGAGTCCTGCCCGATCACGACGGCGAATTTCCTCTCCTACGTTCGTTCGGGTTTCTACGACGGCACGATCTTCCACCGCGTCATCCCCGGTTTCGTGGTCCAGGGCGGCGGCATGGTCCCCGGCCTCAAGCAGAAGGAGAACGGCGATCCCATCAAGAACGAGGCGGCCAAGGGCCCCGCGAACCTTCGCGGCACCCTGTCCATGGCCCGCACCTCGGATCCCGACAGCGCCACCTCGCAGTTCTTCATCAACCTGGCCGACAACAAGTCCCTCGACTATCGCGGACCCGGCCCGGGCGCCGGCTACGCCGTTTTCGGCAAGGTCGTCGAGGGCATGGAGGCCGTGGACGCCATGGCCAAGCAGCCCACGGGTTCCCGCTTCCCGCACCAGGACGTGCCTAAGGAGGACATCGTCCTCCTCAAGGCGAGCGCCCTCTAGTCCAGCCCTTCGTCTTCGCAACCCTCCGCGTCCTCGTCTTCCTCCGCGGGGCGAGGGCGCGGGTGGGCGGACCGGCGGGGGGGGCGTTCCGGAACCTCGTAGCCGGCGATCTCCAGCATGCGCTTGAAGGGCGAGCCCTCCTTCTTGAGCTCCCGCGAACCGCGGGTGATCTTGCAGAGGGAGAGGCCCAGCTCCTTGGCGATTTCGCGCTGGGGCGTGCCTTCGGCCAGGTCCTTGACGAGGGCCCAGCGCTTGGCGATCTCGTCCGCCTCGGAGGGCGTGAAGAGGCTGAAGAGGAAGCCCTCGATCAGCTCGGCGTCCTGCGCCGAGGCGAGGGCCCGGGACATTTCCGCTAGGTTTTCAGCGACGATCGTCTGGTCGATTGCCATGGTTGCCTTGAAGTATACCCCAATTTTCGGGAGCCGACGAGATGCCTTCGGCCGCGCCGCCCCCAAGGAAAGCCCGATGCCTGATTCGCCCAACCTTCCCGCCGCCCCCCTCCTCGCGCTCCGCCGCTCGGGCGCGGCCGGCCTGTTCGCGACCGTCGTGGTCCTGGCCGCCCTTCTCATGCCCGGCGACGATCTGCCGGAGGTCGGCCTGCCGGGCCTAGACAAGCTGGCCCACGTCGTCCTTTTCGGGTGCTGGGCCCTGGCCCTGCGCTTCGACCGGGACCTGTTCCGGACCCGGCCCTGGCTGCTCGCGGCGGCCGCCGGGGGCTTTGGCCTCTGCGGGGAGGTCCTCCAGCTCCTTGTCCCGAGCCGATCCTTCGACCTCCTCGATCTCGCGGCCGACTTGGCCGGCGGCCTCTTGGCGGCGGCCTGGGGCGCGGCGCCGGTGCGGACGGCCGAGCGCCTTCTCGGGCGGCTGCTCCGCGTCCGGGACGACGAAGGAGCCTGAGCCCGGGCGCGGGCCGGACCGCGGAACTTCAGTCGAAGACGCCCCGGCGATGGGGCAACCAGGCGGGGAAACCGATGAGGAGGGTCGCCGCGATCGCGAGGCGCTTAGCCCCGGCGCTCCATTCCCCGCCCCTGCGTTTGGCGTGGAGTTCCCGCGCGCGGAGGGCCGTCCCGAGCTCGGCGAGGTGCAGGGCTTCGACGAGGCCGAAGATCGCGAACCAGGCGAAGGGGCCGAGGCCGAGCGTCGCGGGGGGCGGGGGCGCGCCGCCGGCGGCGGCGAGGGCCGCGAGCCCGAGCACGAGGGGTGCGGCCGTGGCGATCCCCGTGGCGGCGCCGACGAGGCGCCACAAGAGCTTTTCCTTGAACCTGAACACGAGGACTCCCCGGAAGGCGGCGATCGCGGCGTCGTCCTCCGCCGCCATGAGCCGCCGCGCCTCCTCCGGCCCGAGGGGCGGGAGGGGCCATTCGGTCCAGCGGCGGACGGCCGGGCCGCCTTCCGCGGCCTCCCGGGCCGGCGGGGGCGCGGCCTCCGGCATGCGGGCGGCGTCGTCGAGGCCCAGGGGCACGTCGAGGCGGAGACCCTCCTCGAGGAGGCGGCGCCGGGCGTTCCGCTGGCCGAGGGTCGCAGCGAGGAGGGGTATGAGGTTGGGATTGCGGAGCGACATGACGCGGCAAGGCTTTTTCGCGAGGGCGTGCAGGACCATGTGCGGAGCGTTGGGAAGGGGCATGCAGCCGTCCACGAAGCGGTCCATGCCCGGCGCCAGGCGGCGGGCGCAGGCGCCGATCGCCGCCTTGCGCCCCGGCAGGGCGCGGATCGCCGCCTCGTCGTAGGACCGGCCCTCCGCGTCGTACCAGCGGCGCCCGCCGTCGGCCACGACGCCGCCGCCGAGGACGATGACGAGGGGGCGGTCGATGGAGAGTCCCTCTGCCTCGAACATCGAGAAGGCGAAGCGCGTCGTCGCGACGCAGCCGCCGCGGCAGGAGGCTTCGACGCGTTGTGCGAAGTCAGATCCGCCGGCCGCGCCCGCGGCGCCCGCCGCGGTGGCCGGGGCGGCCCCGTGGGACGGCCCCTTCGCGCGGGGCTCCATGCCGACGAGGACCGTCGCGGCGGGGAAGCGCCGCCGCACGCGATCCGACAGGAGGGACCAGTCGGCGGGCCTGAAGGCGACGGGGAGCGCGCCGCCCAGGGAGGGATCGCCGCCGGGGCCGAAGCCCCGCGCCAGGACGCGGGCCGGTTCGGCCGAAGCGAAGCCGAGCTCGTCCGCGACGCGCATGAGTTCGATCCCGGCGGGATCGAAACCCATGAGGCGCGTGGCGGCTCGGTCGGTCTCCACGGGGTGGTCGCCCGCGATCACGAAACGCGAGTCCACGGGATCGACCGGCGCCGGGCACTCCCCCTCGCCGCCGACCACGCCGTCGATGAGGACGAGGTCGGGGCGGAAGAGATAAAGCATCTCCACGAGCTTGCGGTCGATCGCATAGTGGTGGTTCCGCTGGCGGAGGTTGTAGGGTATGACGCCCATCGCGTTCTTGAAGCCGAGGGTCACGCCCGTGTAGAGGTTGGTCTTGAGTTTGGGCACGGAGACGTAGGCGGCCTCCCCGCGGACGACGGCGGAGAAGGCGCGGGGCACCAGGATCTCCCGCTGGACGCGGGCCTCGGGCAGGAAGTAGCGGTCGACGGGCCCCTCTTCCAGGGCGAGGAGTTCGCAGCCGCGGCGACGCGCCAGTCGGTCCACGCCGGCGACCTTGAAGGAGCCGCGCGTGGGCGCGCCGCGGCCGGAGGACTCCACGATGGCGATGGAGGCGGCGCGGCGCGAGATCCATTCGACGGCCGCGTCGAGGACGCGCGGGTCGGTGCTCTCCGGATAGGTCCGGCGCTCGAGGCCCATGCGGTGGTAGACGGTCACGAGGTTCGGCTTGACGAGGACCCGCTTACCGGCGAGCCGGGAAGCGATCTCTCCTTCCGCTTCGAGGCGGTCGAGGGCGGCAAAGACGGCCCGGCGGATCTCCGCCACCTCGGGGCGGGCCTCCCAGGCGGCCGTCCCGTAGTCGCGCGGAAGGGCGGCGCAGTCGGGGACATAATCGCCGGGGGCGAGTTTCTCTACGACGACGACGGCCATGCTCAGGCCTCTCCGTCGGTGTCGCACATTGCGACAGCGGAGACCGGGCAGGCCCGCCCGCAGGCGCCGCAGCCGACGCAGGCCGATGCCGGAGAGAGCCGGGGCTTGGCGTGCGGGCCGCGCCCGGGCGCGGTTTCCATCGCGATGCAGGAGACGGGGCAGTCCTCCGCGCAGGCGGCGCAGGAGACGCAGGCGCGATGGTCGAAACGGGGTAGGCGCCTAGCGGCCATGGCGGCCCTCCAGTTCCGCGAGGCCGAGCCTCGCGAGGGTGGCTGGGGAGGGGCGGCCTTCGGGCCAGCCGATCTCCTCCCAGTAGCCGCGGGCGAGGGCCTCGAGGGGCACGCTCCGGCCGCGGTTGGCGCCCGCCTCCTTGGGCGGCCGCCCGAGGGCGCGGGCGGAGGGCACGACGTCCTTGGGCTCGATGCCCTCGCGGAGTGAGAAGAGCTGGCGCAGGGTCTGGATGCGGCGGCCCGCCTCCAGGTAGTCCGCGGGGCTCCGCCGCCAGCCGGTCGCGGCGTCCAGGGTCTCGAAGAAGCGCAGCCGGTCCGCGCCGTAGAGCGAGCCGAAGAGGCAGAGCCCCGCGCCGTTGAAGAGGGAGATGAAGTCGGAGGAGAGGACGGCGGCGCGGGCCGATTCGGGTCCCGACTCGAAGGCGCGGTCCTTCCGCTCGAGGAGGGGAGGCTTGGGCGCGCCGGGCACGCGGGTCCAGAGGCGGAACATGCCGTAATAGAGGCGGCAGCCGACGGTGTGCTTGCCCGGCGCGGGGTCGACGGCGGCGTGGAGGGCGAAGCCCGGGTCGTTGCGCGGGTCGTGCATCGCGAGCTCCTGGCCGCCCGAGTGGACGGCGGCCTCGAGGGCGGCGGCGCCCGGTGCGGGGCCCGCGGGGCCCGGTGCCGCGCCCGGGGCGCCCGCGGCCTGCCCGCCGGCGGGGCCGAGGCGGAGCGCCGCCTGCCGCACGCCGTCGGCGAAGACGGCGCCGAGGCCCTCGCGCGCGATCATCAGCCGGAGGAGGGCCTCGGCTCCCGCCGCCGAGCCCCAGCGAAGATCGAGATCGCCCAACGCTTTCTTTGGGAGGACGCCGGCCTCGGCGAGCTCGATCGCCATGGCGATTGAGGCGCCGGCGGAGATCGTGTCGATGCCCGCGCGGTTCATCGCGTCGTTCATCCGGAAGACGGCCTCGAGGTCGTCGCAGAGGAGGAGGCCGGAGAGGGCCAGCACGGTCTCGTACTCGGGTTTGTGGGTCTCGCGGCCGTCGACGCGGCAGAGGCCGCCGCAACCCGTCGGGCAGGAGTAGCAATGGTAGGCGCGCTCCTGCCGTTCGAGCACGCGGGCCGGATCGATGGCTCGGGAAGCGCGGGCCGGGTAGTCGCGTTCGGAGCCCCGCCAGTTCTTGAGGGGCGCGTCGCCCCACTCGACGGAGAGGCGGTTCATGCCGGCGGTGCCGAGCCGCCCGAGGACGGCGCCGAAGAGGAAGCCGTCGAAGCGCAGGTTCCAGGGCAGCTTGCGGAGGAGGACGCCGCCGAGCCGGAGGAGGCCGGTGGGCGGAAGGGGGAAGTCGCGGACGCTCCTCGCGAAGGCGAGGGAGTTGGCCTTCACGGCGGCCCGGTCGGCGCAGGGGATGGGCTTCGTTCCGGCGAGGACGAGGGCCTTGAGGCGCTTGGAGCCCATCACGGCGCCGACGCCGGAGCGGGCGGCGATGCGGCCGCCGTCGGTGACTATCCCCGAGATGAGGGAGCGGCTTTCTCCGGCGGGGCCGATGGCGGCGACGGAGGGCCGCTTCTTGCCGCCAGCCGCGCCGAAGGCCGCGACCAGGTTCTCCTCGGTCTCCATCGCGTCGAGGCCCCAGAGGGCGGAGGCGTCGCGGAGGACGGCGCCGGAATTGCCGACTTCGAGGTAGACCGGCTTCTCCGAGACGCCGCGGACGAAGATCGCGTCGAAGCCGCAGCGCTTGATCGCCGGGGCCAGGGTGCCGCCGCAGTTCGCGTCGCCCCAGCCGCCCGTGAGGGGAGACTTGCAGACGGCCATCCATCGCCCGGTGAAGAGGCTGCCCGAGCCCGTGAGAAGGCCCGGAACGAAGCCGAGGACCGCCTCGCTCCCGAGGGGATCGGCGCCTGCGGGCATGCGGGTGTAGAGCCACCAGGCGCCGAGGCCGAGGCCCCCGATGAAACGCTCATAGACCTCGTCGGGGACCGATTCCGCCTCGATCTTGCCCGTTCCGAGATCGACCGTCAGGACCTTGCCGGTGTAGGACGCTGCCATGGGGCCTCCGGACGAGAGTATACACCCGGACTTTATAATTGCAAACTGCAAATAAATGAACTATGCTTGGAGCCGCGCCGACGGCCCGGGAGCCGGGCGCCAGGAGGATGGCGATGGATCGGAGGAACGCGTACATGCTTCGGGGCCGGCTTGCCCGGCGCGGCTACGATTGGTGGTGGCACTCCCTCGTCGGCGTCGACGCCGAGACCGGCGAGCGGCAGCCCTTCTTCATAGAGTACTACGTCGTCAACCCGGCGCTCGCCGAGGCACTGCCGGTGCCCGGCCAATCGCCGGCCAACAAGGCCGCGGGGAAGCGGCCCTCCTACGCGATGCTCAAGGCGGGACGCTGGGGCGAGGGCCGCGCGGCGCAAATCCACAACCTCTACCCCCTCTCGGCCTTTTCCGCCTCGCGCGAGGGCATGGATGTCAGGATCGGCGACTCCGTCGCGACCGAGACGCGGCTTTCCGGGCGGGTCGCCCTCTCGGCGGCCGAGGCCGCCGCCCATCCGGAGTACATGTCCGACGCCGGAGAGATGAGCTGGGAACTCGAGGCGGAGAAGCAGCTCGCCTACTCGGTCGGCTGGGGCACGAGCGCCCTCGCGCGGAGGATCGACGCCTTCCAGATGTACTGGCACGCCGCGGGGATGAAGACCCGCTACAAGGGCCGCATCACCTTCAACGGTCGCGAATACCGCGTCGATCCGGAAAGCTCCGCGGGCTACCAGGACAAGAACTGGGGCCGCGACTACACGAGCCCCTGGATCTGGCTAAACTGCAACAACCTGCGGAGCGAAAAGACCGGCAAGCTCCTCGAGCGCACGAGCCTGGATCTCGGGGGCGCCCAACCCGTCGCCTTCGGCGTCTCCCTGCCGCGGCGGCTCCTCGTGGCCTTCCATCACGAGGGCGAGTTCTACGAATGGAACTTCTCCAAATTCTGGAAGGGCTCGCGCCAGCGCTTCGATTGTCCGGTCACGGCCGACAAGGTGGAGTGGAACGTCGACGCCGAGGATCCGCGGACCCGCATCGAGATCCGGTTCTCCTGCCCGCGCGCGACGATGCTCAACGTGAACTACGAAAATCCCGACGGGGAGAAGCGGCACAACGCGCTGTGGAACGGCGGCTACGCCTCGGGGACCATCCGGCTCTGGCGGCGCGGCGGACGGGGAGCGGCCTGGGAGGAGGTGGACTGCTTCCACGGCGAACTCGGCGGCTGCGAGTACGGGGAGTACGACCGCTAGGAGCCCGCGTCCGCCGGCACCCCGCCGCGGGGCGGCTCAGGAGTCGCGGGCGACGCGCTCCTCGACGCCGAGGATGCTCTCCAGCCGTTCGGCGACGAGGACGAAGGAGTCGAGCTCGCGGGGGGAGAGGACGGCGGTCCGTCCGCCGATCTTGGCGAAGTTGGCCGCCTCGATGGCCTCGAGGAGCTTGGCGCCCTTGGGTTCGAGGCGCGCCGCGACCGCGCGGCGGTCGCCTTCCTCCCGCTCCTTGGCGAGATAGCCTTGCGCCTCGAGACGCTGGGTCAGCCGGGTCGCCGAGAAGAGGGGCAGGTCGAGGGCGGCCGCGATCTCTCCCACGCGGGCGGTCTCCCGGCGGCGGAGGTACTGGAGGAGGCAGATCTCCTGGTAGCCGAGGCCGAACTCCTCCACGAGGCTCCGCTCGAAGTGGTAGACGGCGCGGAGGCTCCGGTAGAGGAGTTCGTCGGCGCGGGCCCGCTTGAGCCCCGGGCCCGCGGCCTCCCCGGCCGCGGCGGCCGCCGCGGCTTTCCTAGGCACGGGCCCCTCCTCCGGTTTCGCCCATCGCGCCGTTTAGAGGGAAAACCGCGGGCGGATGTCCGTCGGGATGTCCGCCAGGCCGGCGATCGCGGCCTCGAGTTCGGGAGAGGGCTTGCCGTAGCGGGCGAGGAAGGCGTCGGCCTCCGCGGGCGTGGCGGCCGCCTCGAGGCGGCAGAGCTCCCCGAGGAGGGCGGCGACGGACTTCCTCAGGGCCTCCGGACGGGAGACGAGGCGGCCCTCGGGGTTCCAGGCAAGGACGCCGGACTCGGCGAGCCAGTTGAACTCGATGAGGTTGGCGGCGCCGTGGGCCTCGTGGAGGCCGAAGCGCATGGAGCGGAAGAGCCCGGCGACGTAGCTGTCGAGAAGCTCCCGCTCGCCGAAGGCCGGGACGCCCGCCGCGCCGCCCTTCGCGAGGAGGAGGTGGAGGGCGCCCGTGTCGGCCTTCGCCTCCTCGATCGCCGTGTAGCGCGCGCCGAGCGCCTGGTCGACCGGCTTGCCGTCGGCGCGGAAGGCGGGGCCGAGGCCGTGGCTCACCTCGTGGAGAAGGACGAAGAAGAAGAAGGGCTCGAAGCCCGCCGTGGAGTCGCCGAGGACGGCGCGGGAGACGGGCTCGCCGACCTTGCGGAACTTGGCCTCCATCACGTTGCGGATCATCACCTGCTTCCAGCCGACGTTGCCGCGGACCCAGGGGTCGTTCGGGAGGTTGAAGGCGGCGGCCATGACGCCCTGCCGCGCCTCGCCCGAGGAGTAAAGGAGGTCGACGACGACGATGGGCGCCAGTCCGCCGACGGCGGAGCGGGAGCCCGCCGGCAGGGGGAAGGCCGCGGCCAGCTCGGGCAGGCCCGCTTCGATGTCGCGCAACGCGCGGCCCTTCTCCCGGTCGACGGCGAAAAGCATCCCCTCGTAGGCGGCTTTGGTCCCGGTGAGGGCGTCGAGGTAGACCTCGTAGGGGCCGAGGACGAGCTCGATCGGGGAGTCGCGGAGCTTGACCCAGGCGGCGTCGGCGGAGCGGTAGTCGCCTTCCACCAGGGTCTTGGCGCGGAGCTCCAGGTAGGCGGCCAGGCCCTCCGCGGAGGGGCCGTCGGCGCGGACGGAGGCCGCGGCCTCGCGGAGCGCCTCGGCCATGCCGGCGAGTTCCGCGGCGTATTGCACGTGGTAGTCGACGGCGACGAGGCCGCCGCCCTCCTGGACGACGGTGTAGTGGTCGTGGAGCCGCTCGCGTTCGGCCGGTGAGGTCGCGGCGGAGCGCCGCGCGAATTCCTCGGCGGAAAGGCCGGCGGGGTAGAGGGCCGCGCCGGGGCGGCGCTCTGGCGCGCCCGGGAAGGCGGGGGCGTCGCCCTCCAGCGGATTCCAGGGGCCGAGGAAGAACTCGTAAAAATCGCGCTCCGTGCCCGCGGGGCCGGCCAGGACCCGGTCGTAGGCTGCGGGCAGGCTTTCGTCGAGCTGGCGGAGGTAGATCCGGTGGAGGCCGTCGAGGGCGCGCTTGAGGCTCGGGAGGGCGGCGCGCACGCCGGGGGGGAGCCCCGAGAGGTCGGCGCCGAGGGAGGTCGGGGAAAACTTGGCGAGTACCGCCGCGGGATCCTGCATCGTGTGGCTCCTTGTGGGAAATCCGGCTTTAGAGGCCGAGCCGCTCTTTCGCGAAGCGCTCGAGGACGGGCCGGAGCGCGGGGTCGGCGGCGGCGTTCCGGAGGATGGCGTCGAGGTAGCCGCCGGGCTCGCCGGTGTCGAGGCGCTCGCCCTCCACGCGCTTGTAGGCGACCTTGCCGGCCGCGATGAGGCGGTCCAGTGCGTAGGTGTGGAAGTACTCGCCGCTTTCGTGTTTCGCCCAACCTTCCGCGAGGAGGTCGAAGAACTCGGGCGTGTAGAGGTAGCGGCCGATGGACACCTCGTGCGAGGGCTCCTTGCCCCTGGCCGGCTTCTCGATGAAGCCGCGCACGCCCTCGCCGTCGTCCGCCGGGTCGACGACGCCGTAGCGCGACACGTCGCCGGGCTCCAGGATGGTCGCCATCACGGACTTGCCGGTGCGCGCGTAGACCTCGGCGAGCTGGCCCGCGAGGGGGCGCGCGCCGACGTGGAGATCGTCGGGATAGGCGACGACGCAGGGTTCGCCGCCGACGAAGGAGCGGACCTGGAGGAGGGCGTGGCCGGTGCCGCGCATCTCGCGCTGGCGCACGAAGAAGATGTCGGCCTCCGGCGGCGCGACGAGGGCGAGCTTGTCGGTCTTGCCCTCGCGGCGGAAGACCTCCTCGAGCTCGATCTCGCGGTCGAAATAATCCTCGAGGCATTTCTTGCGGCGCGAGCTGATGATCGCGATCTCGCGGATGCCGGAGGCGATGAACTCCTCGACGATGTACGCGATCGATGGTTTGGTCCCGACGGGGAGCATTTCCTTGGGGACGGTCTTGGTGACGGGGAGGAAGCGGGTGCCGTAACCGGCAGCGACGATGACGCCTTTCATGGGGACGATGCTATATCGAAGGGAGCGGGGGCCGCAAGTACGCGGCGCGCCCGCGGCCGGCGAGGGAACGGGGGATTGACGCCGCGGGGTTGGCGGTCTATAAGGGGAATCCGCCCCCGCGGGAACCGCGGCGGCGCGCTCCCCCCGCCCAGGGAGCCTTCATCACCTTTCGGCTCGGCGGTCTACCCTGCGACCGATCTTCCGAATCGCCAAAGCAGGCCCGCGGACGCGGGCGGGAATCCACATGTCGACCAACGCCACGACCGGCCTCCGCGCGAGGCTCCTCTCCCTCTTCGGCATCTACCGCGGCCTGCCCGGCCCGGTCTATACGCTGTTTCTCGCGACGGTGATCAACGGGATGGGCATCTTCGTGTTTCCCTTCCTGACCCTCTTCCTGACGAAGCGCCTGGGCTGGGACCCGGCCCGCGCCGGGCGGTTCATGCTCCTCTCCTCCCTCGTCTACGTGCCGGGCACCCTCGTGGGCGGGCGGCTCGCCGACCGCTTCGGCCGCAAGAAGGTCATGCTCGCCTCGCAGGCCCTGGCGGGCCTCCTGTTCGTGCCCTGCGGCCTGCTCGTCGAATCGCCGCTCGTGCCCTGGTTCATCCTCGCGAGCCTCTTTTTCGACGGCGTCACCGATCCCGCCCGCACCGCGATGCAGACCGACCTCACGACGCCGGAAAACCGCCAGGCGGCCTTCAGCTTCCTCTACCTCGGGCACAACCTGGGCTTCGCCTTCGGGCCCCTCATCGCCGGCTTCCTTTTCTACGCCGCGCCCGCCTGGCTCTTCTGGGGCAACGCGTTGGCCATCCTCCTCGCCCTCGGCCTCGTCGCGGCCCTCGTGCCGGAGACGAAGCCGACAAAGGAGGAGGTCGACGCCACGATAGGCTCGGGCTCGACCGAGGAGGCGCACGCCGGAGGGCTCGCCTCCGCCCTCGCCTCCAGGCCCTTCCTCCTCGTCTACACGCTCCTCACGACCTTCTACGGCTTCGTCTACGCGCAACATCGTTTCGCCCTGCCCCTGCAGACCGAAGCCTGGTTCGGCGGCGCCGGGGCGACGCTCTACGGCGGCCTCATGACCCTCAACGCCGTCCTCGTCATCGTCTTCGCGACGCCCGTCGTCGCCCTCACCAAGCGCTGGAAGCCGATTTGGAACGTCTCGGCCGCCGGCTTCCTCTTCGCGGCCGGCTTCGGCATGGTGGCCTTCTCCCGCTCGCCCCTCCTCCTCTACCTTTCCACCTTCGTCTGGACCATGGGCGAGATCATCAACGCGACGAGCGACGGCGCCTACGTGGCCAACCACACGCCGATCAGCCACCGCGGCCGCTTCCAGTCCATCCTGCCGATCATCGGCGGCACCGGCTTCGCCGTGAGCTCCGCGGTCGTGGGCCGCGTCATCGGGCGGTCGGGGCTCGCGCCGGTCTGGCCCCTCCTCGCGATCGTGGCCGCGGCCGCGGCCGCGAGCCTGGCCGGCCTCGGCGCGGTGGAGGCGGGGCTCGCGAAGCGCCCGGCCGGGCGGGCGGGGGAGGTCGACGGCGGCGAAGCCGGTGGCAAGCCCCCCGCCGAGTCGCTATAGTAATGGGCGGAAACGGAGGATCTATGATCGATCGCGGCGACCTCAATGGAAAAATCCTCTTCGACGACGGCGAGCACCAGTTCATCTGGCTCGGCGCCGACTCCGACTTTCGTCGGGGCGTCGTTCAGACCATGCAGTACCTCATCGTCGACAAGGGCCGGGGCTGGCTCCTCGATCCGGGCGGGGTGCACCTCTTCTCCCGAGTCGTGGCGAGCGCGAGCCGCTACATCCCGATGGACCGCATCGAGGGCATCTTCTTCTCGCACCAGGATCCCGACGTCTCCTCGGGCATCGCCCTCTGGCTCGGCGTCACGCCGGCCAAGATCTACATCTCCGAGCTCTGGCTCCGCTTCCTGCCCCACTTCGGCATCGTGGACGGCTCCCGCGTCACGTCGATCGAAGGGCTCGGCAAGGGCCTCGGCCTCGGTTCGGGCGCGCGGCTCTCCTTCGTGCCGAGCCACTTCATGCACTCGCCCGGCGCCTTTTCCCTCTACGACGAGCGGGCCAAGATCCTCTTTTCCGGGGACATCGGCGCGGCCGTCTTCCCCGACGGGCAGGAGGAGCTTTTCATCGACGACTTCAGGGCGGCCCTGCCCCATCTCGAAGGCTTCCACAAGCGCTTCATCGCCTCCAACGTCGTGGCCAAGCGCTGGTCGGAGATCGTCGGCCGCCTTGAGCCCGCGATGATCGCCCCCCAGCACGGCGGCGTCTACCGCGGCCAGGCCGCCAAGGATTTCCTGTCCTGGCTCTCCGGCCTCCGTTGCGGCGTCGACCTCGTCGACGAGCTCTATAAGTCCTAGAAGGGGGCCGCCTTGTCCGACACCAGCAAGGGCCGGCCCGCCGGCGAGCCCCCGCGCGAGGCCGCGGAAGCCAACTACCGGGAGGCGATCGACCGCCTTTCCGCGGGCTACAACAAGAGCGTCGTCCTGGCCTCCGTGACGAACCGCTCGCTTTCCATCCTGGACTCGAACATCGGCGCGGTGGAGGACTCCCTTTCCTCCGTCGTCACCGCCTTCGAGGAGATCCGCGCGACGAGCCAGAGCACCGCCTCCAACGCCGAGCGCGTCGACGCGATGATGGGCGAGATCCTCGGGAAGAACGGCCGCACCGACTCCGGCGTCACGGAGCGCGTCGCGGAGATCGAACGGGCCGCCGCCGACGCCCGCCGCATCGCCGCCCTTTTCGAGGAGCTCCGCGGCAAGACCAAGAGCATCGAGGACGTGACCGGCGCGATCCGCGACGTTTCCGACCGGACCAACATCCTGGCGATCAACGCCTCCATCGAGGCCGCGCGCGCCGGCTC
>JAEUJG010000311.1 GCA_016794765.1 Spirochaetaceae bacterium
GTGCATCGCGTCGAGGAGGAGGCCAGCATAAAGCTCGAAGCGGGGGACGTGGAAGGCCCCCTTGTAGTGGTTTCCCTTCACGTCGTTGGCGACCGAGCCGTCGCGGCGGAGATAGCCGAACCACTCGCCGTGCGCGGGATCGGGGAAGCGGCGCCAGGTATAGTCGTGGAGGGTCTCGAACCAGCGCTCCCACTTCGGCTCGCCCGTGAGGGCGTAGGCGAGGAGGCAACCATAGGTCGCCTCGCAGTGCGGCCACCAGTATTTCATGTCCCACTCGATCTGCGCGGGGCGGCGCCCCTCGAGGTCGACGAAGGAGAAGAGGCCGCCGAATTCCGCGTCCCAGCCGCGCTCGAGCGACCACTCGAGGATGGGGAGGACGCCGCGGACGAGGCTTTCGTCGCCGCGCCGCCGGCCCTCCTCCATGATGAACCAGGCCGTCTCGATGCAGTGGCCGGGATTGACGCAGCGGCCCTCGCAGCCCTCGGCGAGGGAACCGTCCTCGTTCACCGTCTCGAGGAGGACGCGGAGCTCCGGCTTCACGAACCAGCGGAAGAGCTCTTCGATCTGGGCGTCGATGCGGCGCGTGTAGTCGGCCGCGCGGGCGGGATCGGCGTCGCGCAGGACCTGGAAGACGTTGATGAGGATCATCGTCTCCGAATGGCCGCGCAGGCGGCGGGTCGCGGGATCGATCTTGGGCGCGAGCTTGCCGCGGTTCGCCTCGAGAACGGCCAGGGTCTCGAGGGCTTTGGCGAGATAAGGCGCGCCGGCGGCGGGGCCGAGCGCGCGGGCGTACTCGGCGAGGCCGATGACCGCGAAGGCCTCGGCGAAGAGGTAGCGGCGGAGGACGAGGGGCCTGCCCTCGCCGTCGAGCTCGAAGTAGGCGCGGCCGTCGGGTCCCGCGAGCACCTTGTCGCGCACGAAGTCGGCGCAGAGGCGGGCCGCCTCCATCCAGCGCGCGCGCTCCTCGGGGGAGGAGGCCGCTGAGTTGGCCGCGCGCGAGAGCACCCAGGTGAAGCGGCCCTGGATCCAGCCGCCCTTGTCGGTGGAGAGGGGCCTGCCCTCGCGGTCCAGGAAATCGAGGAGGCCGCCGTGCTCGCGGTCGATGCCTTTTTCGATCCAGAAGGGGAGGGTGTCCCCGCGGAGCTCGCGGAGGTAGAAGTCGCGGAGCTCGGCGATGCGGGCTTTGGTCACGTCGCTGTCCTCCCCGTCCTAGGCGCCGGCCCGGGGGATGGAGATCCCCTTGTCGGCGAAGCGCTTCCCGAGGTTGCGGGCCTTTTCGCGGGCTTCGGGCTGGAGTTTGCCGAAGGGCGGGAGGCAGTCGCCGGCCTCGATGCCCTCCGCGGCCAGGATCTCCTTGATCGCCTGGTAGAGGCCGAGGGAGGCGAGCTCCTGGATGGCGTCGTTGAGCTCGCCCTGGGCCTCGCGGGCCTCCGCGAGCCTGCCCTCGCCGGTCGCTTCCCAGACGCGGCGCGCGAGCGGGGCGAAGAGGTTGTAGGTGGAGCCGATGGCGCCGTAGGCGCCGAGGGCGCGGCCGCAGAGGAGGAGCTCGTCGTAGCCGGAGAAGACCAGGCGGTCGGGGAAGGCCTTGACGAGGCGCTCCATCGTGAAGAGGTCGCCGGAGGTGTACTTGAAGCCCGCGACGAGGGGGTGCTCGTAGAGCTTCTTCGTCTGGTCGAGGTCGAAGCTCGTGCCGGTCAGCGCCGGGACCGAGTAGACCAGCATCGGGAGGCCGGCGGCCTCGGCGAGGCGGACGTAGTACTCGCGGGTCTCGGCGAAGCTGAACTTGTAGTAGTAGGGCGTGACCGCGGAGACGGCGTCGTAGCCGAGGCCGGCGGCCAGCTTGCCGAGGGACTCGGCTTCGCGGACGTTGAGGGAGCCGATCTGCGCGATGAGGCTGACCTTGGGTCCTCCGAGCTTGGCCGAGGCGGCGGCGGCCGCCGCCGCGCAGGTCTCGAGGACGGCGCGCTTGGCCTCCGCGTCGTTCAGGAAGTTCTCGCCGGTGCTGCCGCCAATATAGAGGCCGTCCATCCTGCCGCGAACGACGCTGCGCTCCACGAGGGCGGCAAGCTCCTTCGTCTTGACGCGGCCCTCCGCGTCGTAGGGGACGATCTGGGCGGCGTAGATGCCGGGACGTAGCTTCATGATGGCTCCTTGTATGGCAGTATGCTTATGTTTATACAAACTTGTATGCAAATTACTCTAATCCCGACTTTCCTAAATGTCAACTCGCTAATTGAAGTGTCGGAGAAACTAGGTTAAATGCAATAAATGTAAGGCAATGATAGTTTGTTGGCGGTTTTTAGCGGCCTGCATTCAAATCTCGGTTGACAGTTTCCGAAAGTGGCCATAGAGTATTGGTATACAAGTTAACTTGTATCCATAGGAGGTATACATGTCTCGGAGAACTCGAGTTCTCGCGGCTGCCCTCGTCCTCTGCCTCGCGGCGGGAATGGCGCCCCTCTTCGGCCAGTCCAAGCCGGTAGAGATCACCTGGTGGAACTATCCCAACTTCACGACCCTCGACGGCGAGCTCGGCAAGTACGAGAAGGAGCTCGTCGCGGCCTTCAACAAGAAGTACCCGAACATCAAGGTCAACGTGGAGATGATCTCCTTCAACGGCGGTCCCGAGAAGGTCACCGTCGCCCTCACGTCGAACTCCGGCCCGGACCTCATCTTCGACTATCCCGGCCGCATCACCGAGTACGCGCGCCAGGGCTACATGGCCAAGCTCGACGACATGTTCAAGCCCGCCGACCTCAAGGACCTGAACCCGACCATCCTCGAGGCCTGCAAGCTCGACGGCAAGATCGTCCAGTATCCCTTCAACGTCGCCAACTTCATGATGGCGGTCAACAAGACCATGTTCGAGGAGGCGGGCCTCGCGAACCTCCTGCCCCTCAACAAGCCCGACCGCCTCTGGACCACCGACGAGTTCACCAAGGCCCTCAAGGCCATCCAGGCGAAGCGCCCCGACGCCGTCCCCGTCATCGTCTACGCCAAGAGCAACCAGGGCGACCAGGGCACCCGCATCATGGCGATCAACCTCTTCGGCGGCGAGTACATGAACGCCGACATGAGCTCCTACATGCAGAACAAGGGCGGCACGGTCGAGTTCATGAAGTGGCTCCAGAACGGCGTCAAGGAAGGCTGGATCGCCAAGGGCGGCGAGGCCATGACCTCCGGCGACGCGATCGACTCCTTCCTCCAGGGCAAGGCCGCCTTCACGATCATCTACTCGAACGTCCTCCGCAACACGAACAAGGACAAGAAGACCGTGAAGTTCGAGGAGGCCTTCCTCCCCTGGCCGACCCCGGCCGGCCAGAAGCCCCGCCTGGACTCCTTCATCGGCACCATCGGCGTCTTCGACAACGGCAACAAGGACAAGATCGCCGCGTCCAAGCTCCTCGTCGACTTCATCGTCAACGATCCCGTCTGGGGCACGAAGAACCTCGCCTCCACCGGCGGTTTCTCCGCCCGCCTCTCCGCGAAGAGCCCCTACGCCGATCCCGAGGCGACCTTCGCGAGCACGATGGTCAAGTACACCGGCCGCTACTACAATACGGTCAAGGGTTTCGTGAAGATGCGGACCCTCTGGTTCCCGGAGCTCCAGCGCGTCATGCTCGGCATGGCGACGGGCCAGGAGGCGATGGATTCCTTCGTCACCAAGGCCAACGCGACGCTCAAGGAATAATCGAACGACCCAAGGCCCTTCGGGGCTCTCTCCCGCCCCCGGCGCCGCGCCGGGGGCGCATCATGTCCCTTCGGAGGCGCGCATGTCGGATGCGCTCGCCCGCCCCGCGCGGGCATCGAGGCCCAGGGGGGTATCGCACGCGAAGGAATCCTTCGCCGCGTACGTCTTCCTCCTGCCGGCCCTGTGCTTTTTCTCGGTCTTCGTCGTCTATCCCATGCTCCGCGGGATGTACCTGAGCTTCTTCAAGCTCGCCGGCCGCCGAATGACCTTCGTCGGCCTCAAGAACTACGTCGACCTCGCCAACGACCCGGTCTTCTGGCGCTCGCTCGGCAACACCCTCCTCCTCGTCGTGGGCAACGTGCCCATCGTCATCGTCTTCTCGCTCTTCGTCGCGGCGACGATCTTCCGGAAGCGCCCCTTCACGCGCTCCCTCCTCCGCGGCGTCTTCTACCTGCCGGCGGTCTCCTCCGTCGTCTCCATCACCGTCGTGTGGAGCTGGATCTACCACCCGCGCTACGGCGTCCTCAACTACCTCATCAGCCGCGCCGGCGCCGAGCCCGTGGCCTGGCTCGGCGATCCGCGCTTCGCCCTCGCGGCGGTCCTCGTCGTCATGACGACCCTCTCGGTGGGCCAGCCGATCATCCTCTACGTCGCCTCCCTCGGCAACAGTCCCGAGTCCTACGTCGAGGCGGCCGAGATCGACGGCGCGAGCCCCTGGCAGCGCTTCCGCCACATCGTCTGGCCCCTCCTCATGCCGACGACCCTCTACATCGTCATCATCACCACGATCAACAGCTTCCAGGTCTTCGCCATCATCCAGCTCCTGACCTCGGGCGGACCGGCCTACGCGACGACGACCCTCATGTACCAGATCTACGAGAGGGCCTTCCAGATCGGCGACTTCGGGCAGTCCTCGGCCCTCGGCGTCATCCTGGCCGTCATCATTGTCGCGATCAGCGTCGTGCAGTACCGCTATTTCAAGTCGGACGTCGAGTACTAAGGGAGATCGATCGTGAGAACCAACGAAAGGCTCGGGCCCGGGAAGGTCGCCGCGAACGTCCTCCTCCTTCTCGCCGCCCTGTTCTATCTTTTCCCCTTCTACTGGATCGTCTCGGGCTCCTTCAAGATCCAGAACGTGGCCATCCAGATTCCCCCCGAGTGGTTCCCCAAGGAACCGACGCTCCGGAACTACGCCGATCTCGCCAAGTCGCCCGTGCTCCGCTGGACCCTGAACAGCTTCCTCGTGTCCCTCGGCACTACGGCCCTCGTCTGCGGAACCGCGTCGATGGCGGGCTACGCCCTCGCCAAGAAGAACTTCCCCGGCCGCAAGCTGATCTTCTGGGCCTTCATCGCGGCGATGTCCCTGCCCAAGCAGGTGGTCATGATCCCCCTCTTCACGATGCTCGCGAAGTGGCGCTGGATCGACACCTATTGGGCGCTCATCTTCCCCGCGGTCGGCTGGCCCTTCGGCGTCTTCCTCATGCGCCAGTTCAGCCAGACCATCCCGACCGAGCTCCTCGAGGCGGCCAGGATCGACGGCTGCGGCGAGGCGCGGATGTTCACCAGGATCGCCCTCCCCATCATGCAGCCGGGCATCGGCGCCCTCGCCATCTTCACCTTCATATCCTCGTGGAACGACTACTTCATGCAGTTGATCCTCGTCCGCTCCACGAAGATGCAGACCCTGCCCCTCGGCATCGCCGCCCTGCAGCAGGAATTTCTCACGAATTACGGTATGCTGATGGCCGGCGCGGCCATCGCCTCGGTGCCCATGATCATCGTCTTCGCCTGCTTCCAGAAGTACTTCGCCCAGGGCATCACCCTCGGCGCGGTGAAGGGCTGACCGGACGATTCGGGCCCGCGGGGCCGGCCCGGGGCCGCGGCGCCCCGGGAGTCCGCGCCGCGGAGGTAACGCGATGAGCGATCTTGCGCGATATGCGGACGGGGAGGGCGAGCCCCGCCGCCTCCTCTGCTTCGGGGACTCGAACACCTGGGGCTACGAACCGGGCACGGGGCGCCGTTTCGGCGAGGGCATCCGCTGGACGGGCCGCCTCGCCGCCGAGCTCGCTCCCGGCTGGCGCCTCGTCGACGAGGGGCTCTGCTCGCGGACGACCGTCTTCGAGGATCCGATGAGCCCGGGCCGGCGCGGCCTCGAGGCCCTGCCCCTCGCGCTCGAGAGCCACCAGCCCCTCGATCTCGTCGTCCTCATGCTCGGCACGAACGACTACAAGCGCCGCTTCTCCGCCGGCGACTACGAGATCGCGATGGGCCTCGAGCGGCTCGCCCGCCTCGTCCTGGCCTCGAGCGCCGGACGCGGCGGAAGGGCTCCGGCCCTCCTCCTCGTCGCGCCGCCGCCCCTCGGGCCCCTCGGCGCGGCCGAGGAGGCCTTCGCGGGCGGCCGCGAATCCTCGCTCCGCCTGCCCGGCCGGCTCGAAGCCCTCGCGGCCAACCTCGGCGCGGCTTATCTCGACGCGGGTTCCGTCGTCGCCTCGAGCCCGGTCGACGGCATCCACCTCGATCCCCCGGCCCACGCCGCCCTGGCGGAGGCCTTCGCCGCCAGGATCCGCGGCCTGGCTGCGTCCGCCCGGCCGTAGAATTCGCGGCAGCCCGGTTTCCGGGCTATACTGATCCCCAGGTAGTGTTACGAAGCTTATGAAGATCGCCTGACCGGGGCTTGGCTTCCGGAAGGAGGCCTTGGCCCGCGGCGCAAGATCCTTCACAAGCTTCGTACCACCGGGGAAGGTCCCGTGAACAGGCTCCGAAAATCGGCAGATTCAGCGCTGTGTTTCCTCTGCGCGGCCCTCTCCCTCGCGGCCTGCGCCCGCTCGCCCCGAGCCTCGCTTCCAGCGGGCGGGGCCGCCGATAGCCTCGCGGCTTCGCGGCGAGGCGAGGCGCTGGCGGGCGCCGGCGCCGAGGCCCGGAGCCTCGCCCTGGAGCTGGCGGGGGAAAGCTACGAAGGGCGGCTCGCCGGCTCAGCCGGCGGGACACGCGCGGGCGACCTGCTCGCCGCTCGGCTTCGCGCGGCGGGCCTCGCCGTCGAAGCGGCCGAGTTTCCCTTCGAGCAGGCCCGTTTCCCCGCGGCGCCCCGATTGGAGCTTATTCCCGCCGCCTCCGCCGCAGCCGCCACCACCGCCGCCCCACCCGCAGCCGCCACCACCGCCGCCCCACCCGCCGCCGCGAGCGCGGGCCCGGCGGAGCGATCGACAAAGGCGGCGCAAGCGGCGGAGGCCCCGCCCGCCTCCGCCGGCGGGGGCGAGGCTTTGGTCTTTCGCCGGGACTTCCGCGAGACGGTGCGCGGCGGCTACCCGGGCGGGGAGGTCGCCGGTCCCCTCGTCCTCGCGGGGAGCCCGAGGGATGTCTTTCCGGCGGGCGCCGTCCTGGTTCTTCCCGGCGCCGCCTACGCGGCCTCCGACGACGACCTTTACCGCGCCCGCGGGGCCATCGGTCTCCTCATCGAGGCCCTGGAGAACGGCCCGGCGGTGAAGCCGCTTTCCACGGCGCTCGGGCCGCGGGGCGCGCGCCCCGGCGGAGCGGCCTTCGTGAAATTCCTCCTCGCGCCCGAAGCCTGGAAACGCGCGGCCGCCTTGGCCGCGGATAAGGGCGGGGCCCGTCTGTCCAATCCCGTGGAGTTCCGCGCGGCGAAGGGCCGCAATATAATCGCCGGTTGGAACGGCGACGGCGGCGCCTTCGATCCGGCGCTCGTCCTGGTCGCGCACTACGACCACGTCGGCGCGGATCCCGACGGCCAGCGCTTCCCGGGCGGCCTCGACAACGCCTCGGGTGCCGCCCTCGCCGTAGTCCTGGCGGAGCGCTTCGCGCGCGCGCGCCACCCGCGCGACCTCGCCTTCATCCTGACCGACGCCGAAGAGACCGACCTCGCGGGCGCGAGCGCGGCCGCCGCCAGGCCTCCCTTCGCGCTCGGCGACGCGCGGGTCGTCAACCTCGACATGCTCGGCGCGCCGTCGCGGATCGACCTGTCGGTGTACTCGAACGGCGACGCTCGGAGCCTCGCCCTCGCCAAAGAGCTCGTCCAGCTGCTCGGAGCCGAGGGACTCGGGGCGCGCTCCGAGTATCCCGTGCCCACCGTCGACCACGCGCCTTTCGCCTTCGCCGGTGCCGCCGCCGCGACGATCTGCGAGTTCGAACGCGCCGTCTACCACACCAAGGCCGACTTCGCCGAACGCCTCGATCCGGCCGAACTCGATGCCGTCGCGGCCGCTCTCTGGCGCCTGTCCGGGGCACGCTGAGGGCCGGCGGCCGGACGCCGAGGGCCCGCCGGCGGCCGGCGCGCTATGGGCGATAGTCCGCGCGGCCTTGGCGCCCAAGGCCCGCCGCCCCCCTCGGGCGCCCTCCCGCGCGGCCGGCGCGCCGCGCGGAGCCCACTTCCCGGCCGGCGCCCCGTCGGGCTAGGCTGGCTCCATGTCCTGCCGCCTCTGCGGCGAGGCCCGGACCCGCGCCTTCGCGGTCCGCTCCCTCGCCTATCACGATTGCCCCCGTTGCGGCTACATCGGCCTGGCCGCCGCCGACATGCCGACGCGCGAGGCGGAGCGGGCCCGCTACCTCCTCCACCGGAACGATCCGGCCGATGCCGGCTATCGCGCCTTTCTCCTCGCCTTCGTTGAGGCCCTGCCCGGCCTCGGTCCGGGCCTCCGCATCCTCGACTACGGCTCGGGGCCGACACCCGCGCTGGCCGCGCTCCTGGCCGAACGGGGCTGCCTGGTCGACGCCTACGATCCCTGTTTCGCGCCATCCACGGCTTGGCGGCGGCGAAGCTACGGCCTCGTCGCCGTCCACGAGGTTGCGGAGCACCTGCGGTTCCCGCGGCGCGCGTTGGGCGCCCTCGCCCGTCGCCTCGATCCCGGCGGCCGCCTGGCGCTCCGCACCCGCTTCGCCCCCGGGGACGAGGCGGCCTTCGCGCGTTGGTGGTACCGCGAGGATCCGACCCACGTGGGTTTCTTCCGGGAGCGGAGTTTCGCCTGCCTGGCGGAGTTCCTCGACCTCGAGCTCGAGGAGCTGGCGCCGCCCGACCGCGCGGTTTTCAGGCGCCGGGCCTGAGCCGCCGCGCCGCACCGGCCGCGCCTCAGCCGCCCGCGCCGCCGAAACGAAAGTATTTCCGCTACACCGAGACCTGCGCCGGTTGCGCCTCGAGATAGGCGAGGCCGGCCGGCAGTTCGGGCCGGAGCCGGGCCAGGGCCTTTTCCGCGAGCTCGCCCGCGGTCCTCGGCAGGAGGCGCTCCACGAGGCGGTGGTAGTAATAGGGACAACCGTCGAGCCGGCCCTCGGCGATCGCCTCCCGCAAGCGCGCCACCTGGCCGTGGAGGCCCTCTTCCTTGACGGCGAGCGTCTCCTCGATCCGTTCATCCTCCGTCGCGCGGCGCTCGGCTATCGCGGCGGCCAGGCCGCCGTAGCTGTAGGCCTCCACGCGCTCCACGCCGAGGATGGAGGCCGCGCATTCGAGGAGCTTGAGCGCTAGGTTCCGGTCGTGCCGCATCCGCTCGGGGAAGGGCGGCGGGGCGCCGGGCAGCCGGATGTCGGGCGCCGGGCCCGGCTCCACGAAGTAGGCGTAGCCGAGGAGCCTGCCGAAGCTCCGTTTCGCGTCGAGGTAGCCGAGGCGGTTGAAGGAGTCGAGGAAGGCGCGGTCGAAGTCGAGGACGCCGCCCATCTCGATGGAGTTCTTGATGTAGGTCGTCGAGGTCCCCTCGGTCCTCGGCCGGCGGTTCCGTCCCGCGCCGGAGATGTCGGAGACGATGATGCGGCGGTAGCCGCGCTTCCGCGCCATCTAGTAGGGCACGTTGTCGTACATCCCGCCGTCCACGTACTTCTTGCCCGCGATCACCGGGCTCTCGAAGCCGGGGAAGGCCGAGCTCGCCATCAGGTAGTCGACGAGGCGGCCCTTCTCCATCTCCTCGACGAAGACCTCGCGCGGCTCCAGGTCGGTGAGGTTGATCGTCACGATGCCGAGGTCGCGGCCGGAATCGCGTATCGCGTCCTCGTCGAGGCGCGTCGTGAGGATGCGCCGGAGGGGGCTCGTGTCGAGTCCCTTCTGGGCCATCGTCTTCCGGAAGAGCTCCCGGGCCGCGCCGAGGGATTCGCGGTCCAGCTTGATCTCGCCGTTCTCGGTGAGCTCCTCCGGCAGGCCGAGGATCGAGTCCACGCCGATGGTGGCCCCGATCTCCTCGAGCGCCTCGTCGGAGCCCTGCGCCATGAAGCCGGCGACGATGGCGCCGATGGAGGCGCCGACGAAGGCGTCGACCTCGATCCCCATCTCCCTGAGCGCCCGCCAGACGCCGATGTGGTACACGCCCTTGGCGCCGCCGCCGCCGAGAACCAGGCAATACGAATCCTTCCTCTTGTCCATGCCGCGCCGCTCCCCGCGCGCCGTTTTCCGCGCGCGCCTCACTATAGCATAGTCGGCGCGGCCTCGGGGCGCCACGGCCCGCGGCGCCGCGACCCCGCGCGCGTCGGCCCCGCGCCGGAAGAGGCCTTCCCGGTCGGGGAAGGCGGGCGCGCCGGTTCGGGGCGGCGGGCCGGGTTCGGGGGATTGCCGGTTTCGCGCGTGCGAAACTGGTCCTGCCCTCCGCCGCCCCTCGCCGTCGGGCTCTCCGCGGGTAGCCGTCGCGGCCTCGCGGCCGCTCCGGGCTACCCGCTGCGATCCCTTGTA
>JAEUJG010000312.1 GCA_016794765.1 Spirochaetaceae bacterium
CATCCGAGGGAGGGCCTACGACCTGGAGGCGCTCGACAGGGAGGGCGGCCTCCTGGCCGTCCTGCCCGTCGACGGAGGGACGCGCCGCGCACGGGCACGGCTGGAGGAGCTCCCCGGCCGGGTCGTGGATCGCTTCATCGAGGCGGAAGACCGCCGTTTTTTCCTCCATCCCGGCGTCGATCCTCTCGCGGTCGCCCGCGCCGCCGCGCAACGCGTCTCGGCGGGACGCGTCGTCTCCGGCGGCTCGACCATCACCATGCAGCTCGCGCGCATGGTCGCTCCCCGCGGCCGCGGGCTCGGCGGCAAGGTCCTCGAGGCGATCGACGCGCTCAAGCTGGAAACCCGCCTGGGGAAGAGGGGCATCCTCGAGCTCTACCTGTCAAACATCCCCTATGGCCGCGGCGCCGAGGGCGTCGAATCCGCGGCGCGCGCCTATTTCGGAAAACGGGCCGCCGAACTCGGCGACTACGAGGCGGCCCTCCTCGCCGTCATTCCCCGGAGTCCGAGCCGTTACGACCCGGCCGTCCACCCCGAGGAACTCGCCGACGCCGCGCTGCGCGTCTTTTCACGCGGCCCGCTCGGGAAGGATATCGAGCCGGAAGCCCTCCGCGCGGCCTTCCGCTCCGCGGCCTCGGGCTCGCGCCGCGGAACCTATCCGAATCGCGCCCCGCACTTCGTCCGGGACGCCCTCCTTCCGGCCCTCGCCGCGGAGCGGAGGACGGGCGCCCCGCCTGCGGAACCATTCCGGGCGCGAAGCTCGATAGCGCCCGGGATCCAGGCCGCGCTCGAGGCGGCGCTCCGCGACGGGATCGCAGGCTGGGAGGACTCGCGGCTGACCAACGCGGCGGGGCTCGTTCTCGACGCGCGAACGGGGGAGATCCTCGCCTGGGCCGGCTCCGTCGACTTCCTCGACGAGGAAGGGAAGGGGCAGATCGACGGCGTCCTCGCGCGGAACCAGCCCGGATCCTGCCTGAAACCTTTCCTGTACGCCCTCGCGCTCGACCGCGGCTTCACCCCGGCGACGATCCTCCCGGACCTCCCGCTCGAGTTCGGCGCTTCGGCCGTCTATATTCCGCTCAACTTCAACAACCGCTTCAACGGCCCCGTCAGGCTCCGCGTCGCCCTCGCATCGAGCCTCAACGTGCCCGCGGTCCACGTCCTCAACCGCCTGGGCGTCCGGAGCTTCGCCGACAGCCTCGCCGGACTGGGATTCGCTTCCATCGCGGACCAGCGCGAGGAGGTCGGTGTCGGCCTCGCGCTCGGCAACGCGGGCGTGACCCTGCTCGAGCTCACGCGCGCCTTCGCCGTCTTCGTCCGCGGAGGCCGCACCCTGGAAACCACGCCTTTCGCCCTCGCCCGGCGCGGAGGGCCGGCCCCCAGGCCGGCCAAGGCGGTTGAAACCCCGCCGAAGGGGCCGCCAGCGATGACACCCTTCGCCGCGGAGGCGATACGCTCCATCCTCTCCGACCCCGCGAGCCGATTCGCGGGCTTTGGCGAGGGCAAGGCCTTCGACGTCGGATACGACGCCATCTTCAAGACCGGCACGGCCAACCAGTATCAGCATGTTTGGGCCCTCGGAGCGACCGGAGAGCATGTCGTCGGCGTGTGGATGGGCAACTTCAAGGGCGAAACGATCATCGGCCGAACCGGTTCCGGGCTTCCCGCCCGGGCGGCCGCGAGAGTCCTCGACGCGATATCCGAGCAAGGCAAGCGCTTTCCCCCCGACTCGACCGCCGGCAAGGCCCGGATCTGCGCGCTGTCCGGAGGACTCGCGACCGAAGCCTGTCCAGCCGCGACCGATGAACTCTTTCGCGACGGCGAAATCCCCGCGCCCTGCGACTGGCACCGGCCCGAGGGCGGGGAACCCCGCTTTCCCCCCGAGTACGCGTCGTGGCTGGCTTCCGGAGGGCGCTTCGGGACGGCAGCGGCGGATCCGGCGAAGGCGAGCATACTTCGCCCCGCGGACGGGGCCGTATTCTGGTTCGACACCGCGAAACGGGCGGTGGACCAAGCCATCGTAGTGCAGGTGACCAGCCTCGGCGCTCCCGGCGTCCAAGTCCTCCACGACGGGGAACCCTTGACGGAGGGCGCGGCGGGGCGCTTCCTGGTCCCGGTGGCGCGTGGCGTCCACGAGATCAGCCTCGTCGTCGACGGGATCGCGGCGGAACGCGTCCGGTATGAAGTGCGCTAGCCCGCGGGAGACGCAATGGCGCCCTACCCGAGAGTGTGGAAAAACACGGTCGCGATGAAGCCGAGGACGGTGAAGAGGCCGACCATACCGATGTTGCGCTCGTAGGCTTCGGGGAGCATGGTCTGGGCGGTCATCGCCAGCATGGAACCGGCGACAAGGCCCTCGAACAGGGAATGGGCGAAGGGCGGGAGGACGCTCGCGAAGAGGTTGCCGAGGAGGGCGCCGACGCCTACGGCGATGACGAGGGAGGTCCACATCCAGAGGATGCGCGCGGTCTTGGTCCCGGATTCCTTCATCATCGTGGAGCTCGAGAGGGATTCCGGCAGGTTGGCCATGAAGAGGCCGGCGATCAGGGCGGGGCTCGCCTCGAAGCCCGACATGCTCGCGCCGATGACGAGGGATTCGGGGATTCCGTCGAGGAGGAGGCCGAGCCAGATGGCGGTGGCGGCGCCCGCCCTGCCCTCGCTGGCTGCGACCTTGATCTCCGTCTCCGTGGGGCGGTAGGCGTTCTCGTCGAGGTGGCGGGCGGCGGCGCGGACCCATTCCTCGGCGCTCACGGCCGCCTCGGGGATCTTGCCGGTGCGGCCGCGCTCCGCGGCGAGTTCGCCGACGGCGGCCTCGAGCTCGGG
This sequence comes from Spirochaetaceae bacterium, assembly GCA_016794765.1. Lineage (GTDB taxonomy): Bacteria > Spirochaetota > Spirochaetia > Treponematales > Rectinemataceae > JAEUJG01. The sequence continues at coordinate 2,821 of JAEUJG010000312.1, forward strand.
GCTCGCCCCGGTCAGGAAGTCGAAGTCCTCCTTGCGGATGACGAAGACCCGCGAGTCGACGAGGGGCGTCGCGTCGGCGCTCCGCGGCGCGTTCCAGATGAGGGCCATCTCGCCGAAGGTCTGGCCCTCGCCGAGGTCGGCGACGTGGCGGCGCGAGCCCTTTTCGTCGAGGTATTCGATGCGCACGGAACCCGAGTCGATGAGGTAGAGGGAGTCGCCGACGGAACCCTGCCGGAAGACGGGAAGGCCGGCGGGCAGGTTCCTGGTCTCGATGTAGGGCACGATCGCCTGGACCTGCTCCGGCGGAAGGGAGCGCAGGATGTCGACGCGGCCGAGCTTTTCAAGGAGGTTCCGGGCCTCTCGCTTTTTCCTGGTCTTGAGGTTCGAGAGGAGGGTGGAGCGCTTGCGCGCCCAGGCGCCGCCTTCGTCCGCCGCGCGCGAGAGCGCGATGAAAAGGAGGCAGCCGACGAGGAGGCCGAGGGCAAGGGGCACGAAGCCCGCGTTCTCGCGCTCGACGGCCGGATTGACGAGCTCGAAGGAAATGGCCGCGATGAGGGAGCCCGCGCCGAAGGACATGACCGCGGAGATTACGGTGCGGGAAGGCTTGGCCCAGAGGCCGACGAGGGCCCCGATCGGCAGGGATACCGAGCTCAGGGCGCCGAAAACCAAGGCCGCGAAGGCCGACGAGCGCAGGAAATCCATGGGACCTCCAGTGGGATCGCGTCTTCAAGTATGGGCGAGCCGGCGCGAAAAATCGAATTCGCGGACGGCCTTGCCACGACGCCCGGCCTGGCCTATCGTTGCGGTATGCGCTACCTCCTCATCGCGAATCCAGCCACGGGCGGCGGCAAAAACGAGGAGCGGATCGCCCTCGCCCGGACCTGGTTCGCCCAAAGGGGCGACGAGGTCGAGACTTGGAGGACGGAGGGACCGGAGCACGCGACGCGGCTGGCCCGGGAGGCCGCCGCGGACGGCCGCTGGGACGCGGTGATCGCGGCCGGCGGCGACGGTACGATCAACGAGGTCCTGAACGGCCTGGCGGGAAGCGCGATGCCCCTCGGCATCCTGCCTTGGGGCACGGGGAACGTCTTCGCCAAGGAGATGGGCTTCCCCCGTTCCTTGCGGCGTTGTTGCCGCGTCATCCGCAAGGGAAGGACCGCGAGGCTCGACCTCGGCCGCGCGGGTGAACGGCGCTTTCTCATGATGGCGGGGGCCGGCATAGACGCCTTCGCCCTCGCGGAAATGCGGGGCAAGAACTGGAAGCGCGTTTTCGGCGTAACGGGCTACGTCATCGGCGGCCTCTTCGCCTTCGCGCGCTACCGGGAGGCGCGGATCACGGCCAGGTTTCCCGACGGCCGAGTCGAACGCGGGAGCTACGTCCTCGTCTCCAACACGCGCCGCTACGGCGGGATCTTCTCCATCGCGCCGGACGCCTCGCCCGTCGACGGCCGCCTCGACGTCTTCATCCACCGCGGGACGAGCCGTTGGGGCCTCGTCCGCCTCGTCCTTGAGCTTCTGGCCCTGCCCAGAAGCGGCCCGCGCGTGAAGCGCATCGTCCGCGCCGCTTCCGTCGAGCTCGAGGCCGCCGGGGAGGTCCCCCTCCAGCTCGACGGAGACCCGGTCGGGATCCTGCCGCGGAGGATCGAGGTGGAGCCCCGCGCCGTCTCCGTCATCCTGCCGCGCAAGGTGTTGAAGACCCTGTAGGCGCGCGGGCGACTGGTCCCGGCACGCCGCGGCGGCCGGAGCGCGCGGGAGGCGGAGGGCAAAAAAAACCGGAACCCCGCGAGGGATTCCGGTCCTTGGTTCCGCCTGGGCGGAGCTTACTTCTTGAAGGTGACCTTCTGCTCGGCGAGGGCCATCTTGTAGGCGGCCTGGAGCTCGAGGGAGTAGTGGGGGAAATCGGAGTAGGTGGCGCCGGTGACGACGTCGGCGACGGCGTAGACGCTGTCTTCGGCGGCTTCGTAGGTCGCGGCGACGGCGCCGGCGTCGATCTTCTTGTCTTCCTTGACGGCGACCTTGGCCTTCTTCATCGCGAAGGCGGCGAAGTTGGCGGTCGGGTTGGCCTTGAAGAAGTCGAGGGTGGCCTTGTTGTTGTAGCGGTAGCCGATGGAATCCTTGGTGAGGGGCATGTAGTTCGCGGCGGCGTTGGCCTTGTCCATGTGGCCGTAGTGGACGGTCTCGGAGGCCTTCTTGCCCACCGTGACCTTGAGGCCTTCGATCGTCACGGAGACGAGCTTGTCCTCGCGGGCGGCCTTGGCGTAGGCGGCGGCGCGGATGGGGTTGGCCATGAGACCCTCGAAATCGCGCTCGTACTGGCGGGAGGGCTTGGCGAAACCGTCCTTGCCGGGGCTGTACTGGGACCAGAGGTAGGTCTTGCCGTCGGCCTGGAGGTTGTAGACATAGAACATGTAGCCCTTGATCTCGGGATCGGCGTTGGTCGTGTTGGCGAGGGGGTCGGGCACGCGGACGACGTAGCCGTCCATCGTGGACTTGCCGTCGGGGGAATTGAAGGCGGCCCAGCCGCCGGGGCCCTGCCACTCGGCGATGGAAGCGGCGGTGACCTTGCCGGCCTTGTCGATGGTGACGGTGGCTTCGCCGATGTAGCCGCCCTGATGCGCCACGAAATACTTGGTGGCGGTCTGGGCGAAGGCGCCCGTCGCGAGAACGAGGATCGTAACGAGAACCGCGATCTTCTTCATAGTGTTCCTCCGTTGGGGATTGTGCCGGCTCCCGCGCAAGGCGAAAGCGAAGCGGCAATAAGCATAAGTAAGGGCCAAGGCGCAGTCAAGTATAATAAAGATAACATATATAATGTATGTTATATCTTGTTTCGCATCTCCCTGAAGGAGTGCGGCCCCACCCTTGGACTCGGGGCTCGTCCTTTTGTCCGGAAAACGCTATATTACACTAATGAGTGCAAGCCTTCGATCAAAACGAATCATCCAACGGCTCAAGCCGGGCATTCCCAAGCGATACCTTCTCCTCGTCGCCGCTCTCGTCTGGACCTTCGCCGGCGGCATGCTTTTCGGCAAGGGCGCGATTTACCTTTCCTCCCACGGGGACCGGCTCTTCCTCCGCTTCGCCGTGGCGCTCGCCGGGGGCCTCGGCTTCTTCATGCTCCTCTTTTCTAAAATCTCCCTGAAGCACATAACGCGCATCCATGCCATCGACATCGTGCGCCCCTGCCTTTTCTCGTTCTTCGACTTAAAGGGCTATGTCATGATGGGCTCGATGATCGCGGGCGGCGCGCTGCTCAGGAAATTCGAGCTCGTCGATCCGCTCCTTCGCGCGAAGTTCTACGCCTGCATGGGGACGCCGCTTCTCCTCTCGGCGGCGCGGATCTACTACGCCTGGGCTCGTTATCCGCGTTTCGTGGGGGCAAACGAATGAACTGCCTCGAAGAATGTTGCTGCTGGAACAAGACACCATCGGCGGTTCCCCTTTTACGCCGCCGCGTACCGGGGAAGGTAGTCTTTCCCCTTCTTTAGCGGCGTTTCCCTCAGCCGCAGCCAGCTGTCCCGCATGCCCGGC
>JAEUJG010000381.1 GCA_016794765.1 Spirochaetaceae bacterium
CTGGAGGACAAGACCTATTCGCGCATGCTCGTCACGCGTCCCGTCGTGCCGGTCGGCAAGGACATCGGCTACCTTCCCGGCGAAAAATCGGCGAAGATGTCCAACTGGATGCAGCCCCTCTTCGACAACCTCGAGCAGATCCTCGGCGTCTACAAGCGGCCGAACCTGCGCAACGTGGACCAGCTCGTCAAGGATCGCGTCATCGAGATCGAGGCCCTCTCCTTCATCCGCGGCCGCTCCCTCCCGAACCAGTTCATGATCATCGACGAGGCCCAGAACCTGACGCCCCACGAGATCAAGACCCTGGTCTCGCGCGCGGGGGAGGGGACCAAGGTCGTCCTCACGGGCGATCCCTACCAGATCGACAACATGTACCTGGACGCGAATTCCAACGGCCTCTCCTTCCTCGTCGAGGCCTTCAAGGGCCAGCGGCTTTACGGCCACGTCACCATGCAGAAGAGCGAAAGGAGCGAGCTCGCCGAACTCGCGGCGAGCCTGCTGTAGCGCCATGACCGTACGATTGTGTTCCGTCTGCGGCCGCCTCAATCTCGCCGATTTCCGCTATTGCCCCTACTGCGGCGAGGCGGCGGCGAAGGGCGAGGGCTCCGAGACGGAGCTGTCCAAGCCGGGCGCCGCCATCGCGGTTCCGCCGCCGGAGGGGGGCGTCGGAGCGGCCGGGCGTTTCGCGGAATTGCGGCGCGACCTCGACGCCTTGGAAGCCGACATGGACGCCCTTGTCGAAGAGGGAAGCCGCCGCGGGGCGCCGGCCGGGGAGCGCGCCGACGCGCCCCTGCCGGAGGAACGCTAGGCGCTCCCCCCCTTCCCCCCCTTTTCAGTCCCCGCAACGGCGGTTCGGTCCCATTGCCCCTTCCCGCGATCGGGGATAAAATAACCATACGCACACCGATCAATCATCCGCGAAGCCAAGGGGGGCAAGATGTACGGCAAGTTGAAGGGCGAACTCGAGACGAAGCTCGCCCAGATCAGGTCCGAGGGGCTCTACAAGAACGAGCGGGTCATCGCGACGCCCCAGGGCGCCTTCATCAAGGCCTCGTCCGGCGCCGCCGGGGGCGGCAAGGAAGTCCTCAACTTCTGCGCGAACAACTACCTCGGCCTCGCGAACGACGGGCGCATCCGCGCGGCGGCCGTGAAGGCCCTGGGCGAGTGGGGCTACGGCATGGCCTCCGTCCGCTTCATCTGCGGGACGCAGTCGCCGCACAAGCTCCTCGAGAAGGCCATCTCCGACTTCCTCGGGACCGAGGACACGATCCTGTTCTCCTCCTGCTTCGACGCGAACGGCGGCGTCTTCGAGCCCCTCCTCGACGAGGATTGCGCCATCATCACCGACAGCCTGAACCACGCCTCCATCATCGACGGCATCCGCCTCTGCAAGGCCACGCGCTGGATCTACAAGCACGGCGACATGCGCGACGTCGAGGAGACCGATCCCGACACCGGCAAGCCCGCCAAGGGCCTGGAGCGCTGCCTCAAGGAGGCAGCCTCCAAGCGCCTCGTGATGATCGCGACGGACGGCGTCTTCTCCATGGACGGCGACATCGTCAAGCTCAAGGAGATCTGCGATCTCGCCGAGAAGTACGGCGCCCTCGTCATGGTCGACGATTCCCACGCGACGGGCTTCATGGGCAGGACCGGCCGCGGCACCCACGAGCACTGCGGCGTCATGGGCCGCGTGGACATCATCACGACGACCTTCGGCAAGGCCCTGGGCGGCGCCTCCGGCGGCTGCGTCTCCGGCCGCAAGGAGATCGTCGAGTACCTCCGCCAGAAGGCCCGGCCCTACCTCTTCTCGAACACGGTCCCGCCCGCCATCGTCGGCGGCACACTCGAGTGCCTCAAGATGCTCACCGAGTCCACCGCCCTCCGCGACAAGCTCGAGGAGAACACCAGGCGCTTCCGCGAGGGAATGACCAAGGCCGGCTTCGACATCAGGCCCGGCGTCCACCCGATCTGCCCGGTGATGCTCTACGACGAGAAGATCGCGATCCGGATGGCGGACGCCCTCCTCGAGGAGGGGATCTACGTCATCGGCTTCACCTTCCCGGTCGTGCCCCGCGGCAAGGCGCGCATCCGCGTCCAGATCTCCGCGGGCCATGGCGCCGAAGAGGTCGACAAGGCGATCGCCGCCTTCACCAAGGTCGGCAAGGAGCTCGGGGTCATAAAGTAAGGCCGTCGGCGGGTCGCGGCGGCCAAGGCTGGCGCGCCGCGACCGCGGAGGCTTTACGACGCGCCGGATTTTGGGTATATTATTCCTACAAAATTCCCGACATTTCGAGGTTCATCGTCATGCCCACTTACGAGTACGAGTGCAAGACCTGCGGCAAGACCTTCGAGGCGTTTCAGAGCATGTCGGATGCGCCCCTTTCCTCCTGCCCCGAGTGCGGCAAGCCCATCCGCCGGCTGATCGGCGGAGGCACGGGCGTCATCTTCAAGGGCTCCGGCTTCTACGTCAACGACAGCAAGAAGTCCGGCTCCTCGTCGTCCGATTCCGCCAAGAAGGAAGCGGTCTGACCGTTGCGGCCCCGGCGCCTCGCCGCGCCGCCGACCTCTCCCGGCCGCGCCCCTCCGCGCTCGGCGGGCGCCGGTGAAGCGCCCCCGCTACTACTGCGAGCATTGCGGCGCGGAAGTCAAGCACGACGCCCGCGTCTGCCCGCGCTGCGGCCGCTTTTTCTCCTCGGTAAAATGCCCCAAGTGCGGCCACTCAGGCCGCGCCGAGGATTTTCGCGGCGGTTGCCCGATCTGCGGTTACGCCGACCCGGCCAACGCCGCGCCGGATCCCTTCCTCGCCCCGCCGGAGACGGCCGCGCCCCTGCCAATCTGGGTCTACTTCGCCGCCCTCGGCGTCCTCGGCCTCGCCGTCGCCCTTCTCCTAAAAACCCTGAGCTGACGCGGCTCTTTCCCGAATGGAAAGCGGCCTGGGCCGGATTGTTCCGGCCCGGCGCCCTCCTGTCCCGTCTTATCCCGGGAACTGGTCGAGCTTGCCCTCGCGGATGACGCGATGGGCTCCCGTCGCCGTATCGAGGGCGTAGATCGAGAAGTTCGTGTCGATGTCGAAGCCCGGCAACCTGACCGCGAAATTGAGCGACGCCGAACCTTCCTCTCCCGATACGATCCGGTGGAAGACGTTGCAGGGCCAGACGAGCATCGCGGGCCCCTCGAAGATGACCGTGCCGTTGTGGGTCACGCGCTCGGGCTCGACGACGAAGGTCTCGACGCGCTTGTGCTCGACGGTATAGATGTCCACCGTGCGCTGGCCTTGGAGGACGAGGAGGTTGTCCTCCTGGTGGGGGTGGAGATACCAGGGGCGGGCGACCTCGCCGACGGCGCCGGGGGAGACGGCGCTCCGCTTGTGGATGACCCGGTCGATCCCGTCGATGCGCGGCAGGAACTCGAGGGGGAGAATGTCGAAGGCGACGCCTTCGGTGCGGCGGAAGGGGCGCAGCTTGACGATGCGCCAGAAGCGGGGGACTTCGTCGAAGATGTAGTTCATGCTCGGGCTCCTCGTGCGGGCAACGGCCCTGCCATCAATTGTACCCTTCCTTGGCCCGGGCGCAAGCGCAAAGCTCCGAAGGGCGGGCGATTCGTCCGGCCCCCGGCGGCCTAGGCGAGGCCTCCAGGCGGGGCCTCGAGGAGCTCGGGGTGGAGGATGAGGCGCTGGAAGAGCGAGGCGGCGTGGGCGAAGTAGATGCCCTCCGAAATGCGCTCGTCGACGGTCACCTTCACGTTGATGAAATGGCGGCGGGCCGCGCTTCCGTCGGACTTGCGGACGTCTTCCTGGAACATGCGCCCGAGGACGACGAAGAGGCTCGCGGTGCCCCACTCGTAGGCGTGGTGGAAGGGCGCGTCCAGGCCGAGGCTGCCGAGGTTGGCGAAGTAGGCGGAGGCGAAAAGGGGATCGGCGCGGACCATCGAGGCCGGCGCGATGTTCCAGCGGTCGAGGAAGCGGAAGATCGCCGTGGAGATCGCGCGTCCGAAGGGGATGCGGCCCACGAAGTCGACCTCGCCGTCCGCGGGCGTCGGCATCTCGCCCTTGGCCAGCTCCACCGCGGCGTTGAACCGCTCCATCACCTGGTCGATCGTGTCGCCGGGTTCGAAGAAGACCTTGGCGTTCGCCTCCGGAGCCTCCTCCGTGAGGCGCTTCTTCACGATGAAGGAAAAGGCGAAGTGGTTGCGCTCGTAGATGCCGCGCCGGTGGACGAAGCGGTTGAGCTCGGGTTTCTCCACGAAGGTGCGCAGGCCCGCCGCGAGGATGAGCCCGAAGAGGCTGTAGCGCTGCTCGCCCGACTCGGCGTTCTTGCGATGCACGTACTTGACGGCGTTTTCGACGTCGAGGTCCTTGGAGAAGTAGACCGCCGATTCGTTTCGGCCCCGCATGATGTAGGGCATGATGGCGTTGAGGGGTTTCAGGCCGCGGCAGCGCTTGCCGTCCGTTCTGTCCAGGAAAAGCATGGCTTACTATAGCGCCGGCCCGCCCGGCGCGTAAAGTCGCGGGCCGGACCGGTGCGGCCCCATGCGGCCCTAGCGGCGGCGGGCCTGGGTCGTGGCGAAATAGAGGAGGGCCCCGACGAGGACGATGGTCGCGCCGGTCGCGCTGTCGAGATAGTAGGAGGCGATGAGGCCCGCGACGGAGGCGAAGACCGAAAGCATGATCGCGAGAAGGTGGTAGGAGCGGGTGCCGCGCGCGAGGTTCCTGGCCGCCGCTCCCGGCAGGACGAGGAGGGCGTTCACGACGAGGATGCCCGTCCAGCGGATGGACAGGGCGACCACGGCGGCGACCGCGAGGGCGAAGCCGTACTCGAGGAGGCCGGTCCTGAGGCCGCGGGAGCGCGCGAGGCCCTCGTCCACGGAGGCGAGCGTGAGCCGGTTGGAAAAGAAGGCCCAGAGGATCCAGAGCGCGGCCGTGCCCGCGAGCGCGACGCCGAGCTCGGCCGGCCGCACGGAGAGGATGTCGCCCACGAGATAGGCGGAGTACTTGGAGAAGCCGCCGCCCCGCGAGAGGAGGACTATGCCGAGGGCTACCGCGGTCGAGGAGACGATGCCGATGACGGTTTCGGCTCCGGCCGCGCCCCGACGCCGCAAGGTCACGACAAGGAGGGCGAGGAGGAGGGAAAAGACGAGCACGGCCGGGCCGGGGTCGAGGAGGCCGACGAGGGCGCCGAGCGCCACGCCCGTGAGCGCCGCGTGGCCGACCGCGTCGGAAAAGTAGGCCAGGCGGTTGGAGACGACGAGGGTGGAGAGGGCGCCGAAGAGGGGCGAGAGCACCAGCACGGCCGCGAGGGCGTTCTTCATGAAGGCGTGCGAGGCCCAGGCGAAGGGCAGGAGGGCGTCGACGAGGGAGTACCAGGCCTGGATCATCGCGCGGCCCTCCCTTCGCGCGACGGCGCCTTGATCTCCCCGAAGGCCTCTACGACGGCCGGATGCGCGAAGACCTCCTCGGGCGGGCCCGAACAGACGACGCGGCCGTCGAGGAACACGATGCGGTCGGCGATGGAGGCCGCCAGGTCGAAGTCGTGGGAGACCATCACGATGGCCAGGTCGTGCTCCCGGCGGAGGCGGGAAAGGAGGGCGTAGAAGTCGCGCATGCCGGCGTGGTCGACGCCGGAGACCGGCTCGTCGAGGAGGAGGACGTCGGGCATGGGCTCCAGCGCGAAGGCCAGGAGGACGCGCTGGAGTTCGCCGCCGGAGAGCGCGCCGAGGCGCGAGCCGGAGAGGCCGCCCGCGCCCGTCACGGCGAGCGCCTCTTCGATGCGGCGGTCGAGAGCGGCGGCCCGGCCGAGCCAGAGGGGGCGGCGGGAGAGGGCGGAGGCGAAGAGGTCCGCCACGGTCGTCGGGCTCTCGTGGTCGAGGTGGGCGCCCTGCGGGACGTAGCCGAAAACGGGCCGGCCGGCCGCGTTCCGACCCAAGGGGCCCCGTCCCGATCGGCCGGCCGCCGAGTGCCGGACCCTGCCCGAATGCGGCACGAGGCCGAGGAGGGCCTTGAGGAGGGTTGACTTGCCCGCCCCGTTGCGGCCGATGATCACCGTCGCCTCGCCGCAGTGGAAGTTGAGCGACACCTCGTTGAGCACGAGTCGGCCGCCGCGGCGGACCGACAGGCCTTCCACGCTCGTGCCGCAGCGGCCGCAGGCGGGGCGGTCGGTCCTGTCGGCCGCCGCCAGGGGCGCGCGGGCGGACGCGGTCCGGAGTCCGCTCGGTCGCGGCGGGGGGACGTGACTCACCGCAGGGCTTCCTCGAGCGTCGCGAGGTTTTTTTCCATCGCCGCGAGGTAGGCGCCGGGCTCATCGGGGCCGGTGACACAGGGATCGAGGGTGAAGAGCTTCGCGCCGGTTTCCCGCGCGATGACCTCCGCCGAGGCCTTCGAGTACTGCGGCTCCGCGAAGAGGGCCTTCACGCCGCTCTTCCGGACGATGCCGATCGTGTCGGCGAGCTCGCCGGCGGAGGGTTCGGAGCCCGGCTCGCGCTCCACGACGGCGGCGATCTCGAGGCCGAAGGCCTCCGCGAAGTAGGGGAAGGCCTCGTGGAAGGTGACGACGCTCCGGTTCGGCAGCTGCGCGATGCGCGACTTCATCTTCGCGCCGAGGGCCTCCAGGGAAGCCGCGTAGGCCTCGCCGTTCCTCGCGTAGACGGCGGCGCGGGACGGATCGAGTTCGGCCAGGGCCTTGGCCACGTTGCGGGTCTGGGCGGCCGCGCCGAAGGGCGAGACGAAGACGTGGGGATTCGGGCCTTCCCCGCCTTCGATGAGGGGAATGCCCTCCGAGGCCTGGATGGTTTTCAGCTTCGGAAAGCCGGCGGCGGCCTTTTCGAGGAAGGACTCCATGCCCCCGCCGTTGACCACGAAGATGTCGGCCCCTTCGAGGGTCTTCATGTCGGCGGCGGTCAACGAGTAGTCGTGGAGGCAACCGGTCTGGATTCCGGCCATGTTCCGGAGGGTGACGCCCGGGGCGTCGCCTATCACGTTCCGCGCGATGACATACATCGGATAGAAGGAGGCGACCACGGAAAGCGCGGCCTGCTCCTCCGCCCGGGGGAGGGCCTTGCGCGGGGCGCAGGCGGCCGCGGAGAGGACGGCGGCCGCGACAAGCAACATGGAGGCCGCGGCGGCGAAGGGCTTCGCGGCGCGGCGGCGCGGGCGATCGTGGATGTTCATTGTTCCTCCTGGGCTTTAGGCGTCCGGGCGTCCTTGCGGGTCTTGGCGTCGCAGACGATGTGGAAGGCGTGGCAATCGCCGCATTCCTCGACATGGTGGTGGCGGGCGAATTCGCTCCAGTGCTTTTTCTGCTCGAGGCTCAGGATGCCCGAGCCGCGGCAGAGCGGGCAGCGGTTGTCGAGGGCCGCCAGGATGGCGTCGCGGATGAAGGCCGAGCGGTTCGGCACGCCCTCCAGCGCCGCGATGAGCTCCTCGTCGGCCTTGAAGGTGACGATGTCCTCTTTCCTTGGCATGGGTCTATGGTAATACTATGTAATACCGGCGGTCAAGCGGGGCGACCCGCCGGGCCTGCCATTGGTCCGCCGTCGGGCCTACCCGGCGGGCAGGGAGCCGCGTATACTGGCGGCGTGCGTGAAATCCTCGATTGCGTGATGCCGGCGGCCGGCGCCTCGAGCCGCATGGGCGCTTGGAAGCCCCTCCTCCCCTGGGGCAGGGCGACGCTCGTCGAAGCGGCCGTCGGCGGCGCGCTTGCGGCGGGCCTGCGCGTTCTCCTCGTCGTCGGCCATCGCGGCCGGGAAATCTCGGGGCTCTTCGCGGGAAGGGAAGGCGTCGTCATCGTCGAGAATCCCGACTGGGAGCGCGGCATGCTCGGCTCCATCCAGAAGGCCTTGCCCCTTGTGGAGAGCGAGGCCTTTTTTTGCGCGAACGCCGACATGCCGGGGATCGCGGCCGGGGACTATCTCGCCCTCGCCGCGACCTGGGAAGCCTCCGGACGGGCCGCGCCCTCCCGAGACGATCCCGCGCGTGATCGGGGCGGAATAGCCCTCTTCGCCTCCCACCAGGGCACGGCGGGCCACCCGGTGCTCCTGCCCCGCGCCTGGTCCGCCGACATCCTGACCCTCGGGCCGGGCGAGCGGCTCCGGCCCTTCCTCTTTTCGCGGACCCATCGCCTCATCGAGCGCGGCCCCGGCGCCCTCATGGATCTCGACACGCCCGAGGACTACGAGCGTTGCCGCGGCGCCGCCGGGGAGAGGATTCCGGATTGACCGGAGGGCGCTTCCGCCGTATCATCCTTGAAACCATGAACAGCAAGAAACCCCTCGTCTTTTTCCTCCTCGCGCTGTCGTTGTGCGGCCTCGTCGCCGCCGCGCCGGCGCCCGGCCGCGTCGTCCTCGGCGGCAAGGCCGTCGCGATGGTCGCCGACGCCGTCTATCTCTTCCCGGAGGCCAAGGCCAAGGTCGCGGCGGTGGGCGGCACCGATCAGGGCCTCGGCGTCTTCCTGGGCCTCGTCGATCCCGGCTTCGCCTCCAAGCCGGTGTTGGACCGCGCCGCCGGCGCCGAAGCCTACGCCGCCCTTTCCCCCGACCTCCTCGTGTTCAAGAGCTCGATGAGGAAGAGCCTCGGCCCCGCCCTGGACGCGGCCGGCCTCAAGCAGCTTTATCTCGACCTCGAAACCCCCGAGGACTATCTCCGCGAGCTCGCCGTCCTCGGCGAGGCCCTGGGGGATCCGGCGCGCGGCGCAGCGCTCGCCGCCTACTACCGCGGCGCGCTCGACCGGGTCGCCGCGCGGGTCGCGCGGCTTCCCGAATCGTCCCGCCCGAAGGTGCTTGTCGTCCAGGCTTCCGCAGGGGGCTACGAAGTGCCCCCGGCGGCCTGGATGCAGTCCATCCTGGCCGAACGCGCCGGCGGCGTGGCCGTCTGGAAGGGCGCGAACCCCGGCGCCGGCTGGGCGAAGGTTGGCCCCGAACAGATCGCGGCCTGGGACCCGGACGCGGTCTTCGTCATCTCCTACCGCGAGAAGTCCGAGACCGCCGCCGCCGCCTTCCGCGCCGATCCGGGGCTTTCCTCCCTGCGCGCGTCCAAGTCGGGAAAGGTCCACGCCTTCCCCCAGGACTTCTATTCCTGGGACCAGCCCGACAGCCGCTGGGCGCTAGGCCTCTCCTGGATGGCCAAGAAGCTCCATCCCTCGCTCTTCGCCGACCTCTCGATCGGCGCCGAGGCGGAGAGTTTCTTCGCCTTCTGCTACGGCATCGACAAGGCGCGCTACGAGGCTTCGGTGAAGCCCCGGCTTTCCGGTGCCCTCGACGACTAGGAAGGGCGAAGGGCGGGGCGTCCCGGCGGGCAGGATGCCTTCCGGGGCCTTCCGCCTCGCCGGCTTCGGCCTCGGTCTCCTCGCCTTGTTCTTCCTCTATCTCCTCGTCGGTCGCTATCCGCGCGCCGGCCTCACCGATCCGCGCCTCTTCCTCTCCGACGAGACGGCGAGGCGCATCCTCCTCGGGGTGCGCCTTCCGCGCGCCCTCGGCGCCCTCCTCCTCGGGGCCGTCCTCGGCGGGGCCGGCGCGGCCTTCCAGAGCGTCTTCGGCAATCCCCTCGTGGAGCCGGGCTTCCTCGGCGTCTCCCAGGGCGCCGCCCTCGGCGCGGCCCTGGCCCTCGTCCTCGGCGCGGGCGATCCCTTCGTCGTCGCCCTGGCCGCCTTCGTCCTCGCCCTCGTCGCCCTGCGAGCGAGCCTCCTCCTCGCCAGGGCCTTCCGCTTCGGCGGCCAGGTCCTGCGGCTCGTGCTGGCCGGCATCGCGGTCTCCGCCTTCGCCGCGGCCCTCCTCGCCTTCGTGAAGTACGCCGCCGACCCCCTGTCGCAGCTGCCGGACATCACCTTCTGGACGATGGGCGGGCTGTCCGGCCTCGGCTGGGCCAAGCTCGCAGCGGCCGCGCCCGTCGCCCTTGTCTCGCTCGCCGCGCTCTTCCTCCTGCGCTGGCGCGCGACGATCCTCTCCCTGGACGACGAGGCCGCCCGATCCCTCGGCGCGCGGCCGGAGCTCGAGCGCGGCGCGATCATCGTGGCCGCAACCGCCGGCGTCGCCGCGATGACGGCGGTATCGGGCATCGTGTCCTGGGTCGGCCTCGTCGTGCCCCAGGCCGCCCGCGCCCTCGTCGGCGCCGACGGCCGCGCCTCCATCCCGGCCTCCATGGCCCTCGGCGCGGCCTTCGTCCTCGTCTGCGACGCCCTCTCCCGGAGCCTCCTTCCCGGCGAGTTGCCCCTCGGCGTGCCGACCGCCCTCCTCGGCGCCCTGGCCTTCGCGGCCCTCCTCGCCTCTCGGCGCGCGGCGGTCGCGCGATGAGCCTCGAACTCCGGCGGGCGGGCTACCGCTGGCCTGGCGGCGCCCTCGCCCTGGACGACGCGACCATCGGCCTCGAACCCGGCCGCGTCCTCGCCATCCTCGGCCCGAACGGGGCGGGCAAGTCGACCCTCCTCGGCCTCGCCTCCGGCCGCCTTGAGCCCTCCGGCGGCGAGGCCCTCCTCGACGGCAAGGCGATCCGGGCCTGGGAGCGGCGCGCCCTCGCGCGGCGCCTGGCCCACCTTCCCCAGGTGGAGCGTCTGGCTTTCAACTACCCCGTCCTCGATTTCGTCCTCCTCGGCCGGGCGCCGCACGTGCCCTCCCTCGCGCAGCCCGGCCCCGCGGACCTGGAGCGCGCCGCCGCCGCCCTCGCGGAGCTTGGGCTTTCGGCGCTCGCGGACCGGCCGGTCGCCGAGCTCTCGGGCGGCGAGCTCCAGCTCGTCCGCCTGGCCCGCTGCCTGGCGCAGGAAGCCGCCTACCTCCTCCTCGACGAGCCCTCCACGATGCTCGATCCGGCCAACGCGCGCCGCCTGGCCGACGAGCTCAAGCGACTCGCCGAGAGCGGCCG
>JAEUJG010000397.1 GCA_016794765.1 Spirochaetaceae bacterium
AGCGGACGGTGGCGAGGGCGGCGAAGCAGGGGGGAATGACGAGGGTGAAGATCATGAACGCGAGCGCGACGAGGGGCGTCAAGCCCGAGTCGCGCCGGAGCGCCTCCCGGAGGCTCTCGCTCTCCTCGCTCTCCTCGGTGCCGACGCGGTAGAGGACGCCGAGGGTGGAGACGACGACCTCCTTCGCGGCGAAGCCGGTGACCGTGGCCACGCCGATCTTCCAGTCGAAGCCGAGAGGCCTGAAGACGGGTTCGATGAACCTGCCGATGGCGCCCGCCGCGCTGCGCTCGAGGGCGTATTCGGCGCTCGAGGTCGCGAGATGGGCCTCGATCTCCTCGGGCGACGCGTCCGGGCGCTCGGCGACGTAGGCGGCGGAGACCGCCTCGAGCTCGGCGGCCTCGGGCTCCGCGGCGGGGAAGCTCGTGATCGCCCAGATGAGGATGGAGGAGGCGAGGATGACGGTGCCCGCCTTCTTGACGTAGTGCCAGGTCTTCTCCCAGACGTGCCAGAGGACCCCCCGCAAGGTCGGGGCCCGGTAGGGCGGCAGCTCCATCACGAAGGGCGTCGGAGCGCCGCGGAGCGCCGTCTTCCTGAGCACCCAGGCAGAGGCGAGGGAGAGGAGGACGCCGACCGCGTAGACGAGCATCACCATCTCCGAGGCGCGCTCGGGGAAGAAGGCCGCCGCGAAGAGGACATGGACGGGGAGCTTCGCGCCGCAGCTCATGAAGGGGATGACGAGTATGGTGACGATGCGGTCGCGGCGGCTCTTGAGCGTGCGCGCGGCCATGATCGCGGGGACGGAGCAGCCGAAGCCGAGCATCATCGGGAAGACCGACTGCCCGTGGAGGCCGAAGGCGTGGAGGATCTTGTCCGTCGCGAAGGCCGCGCGGGACATGTAGCCGACGTCCTCGAGGATGGAGAGGAGGAAGAAGAGGATCACGATGAGGGGCACGAAGGAGAAGACGCCGCCGACGCCCCCGATGATCCCGTCCACGAGGAGCGAGCGGAGCGCCCCCTCGGGGAGGGCAACCGAGACGAGTCCGGAAAGCCAGCCGAAGAAGGCCTCGAACCAGGCCATCGGGTACTCGCCGAGGGTGAAGGTCAGCTTGAAGACGCCCCAGAGCACGGCGACGAAGACCGGCAGGGCGAGGAAGGGGTTCATGATGACCTTGTCGACGCTCTCGGTCAGTGAGAAGTTCGGCCGTTTCGCCACGCGGACGGACTCCTTCGCCGCGCCGTAGATGTAGCCGTAGCGCTGCTCGGAGACGACGATCTCCGCGTCTTTGGCGAAGTGCCGCTCGATCCAGGCGATCGCGCTCCCGGCGAGGCGCTTGATCTCCGCCGCCTCGCGGTGGCCCGCGAGGCACTCGTAGGCCTTCGCGTCCTTCTCGAGGAGCTTGACGGCGAGCCAGCGCGCGGGGTAGCGGGCGGCGAAGGCCTCGTCGGCGGCGACGAGGCGCTCGAGGGGCTCGAGGCGCTCCTCGAGCTCGGCGCCGTAGCGAATGCTCTTGTCCGGCTC
>JAEUJG010000408.1 GCA_016794765.1 Spirochaetaceae bacterium
CCGCCGCGATCGCCCCGCGCCGCCGCCGCTCGTCGATCGCGGCCGCGAGGCGGCGCATGACGCCGGCGAGCTCCCCGTCGTCGAGGGGCTTCAAGAGATAGTCGAAGGCGCCGAGACGGAGCGCGCCGCGCGCGTACTCGAATTCGGAATGGCCGGTGACGAGGACGGCGAAGGGACGTTCCTCCTCGCCGAATTCCGCGGCGGCGCGTTCGAGGAGCCCGAGGCCGTCGAGCCGCGGCATCCGGAGGTCCGCGAGAATGGCGTCGGGCCTTCGTTCGCGGAGGAGCTCGAGGGCCTCGAGGCCGTCGGCTGCCTCGCCCACGAGGACGAAGCCGAACTCCTCCCAGGGCGTCGCCGTCGCCAGCTCGCGCCGGAAGAGTTCCTCGTCCTCGGCGATGACGAGCGTCCTCACGGGGATTCTCCCGGGGCGGCGCCTCTGGCGGGCACGCGGAGCTCGACCCGGAAGCCGCGGCCGCCGGAGCCGGCGCCCACGGCGAGGCCGTAGTCCGCGCCGTAGCGCAGCCTGAGCCGCCGGTTGGTCGCGGCCAGGCCGAGGCCCCGGCCGCCCTCCGGCACCTCGCCCGCCTCGAGCCGCGACGCCAGTTCGGCGAGGAGCTCCGGCGGGACGCCGGGCCCGGCGTCCTCGAAGGAAATCACCGCGTCCCCTTCCGCCACGCGCCCTTCGATCCGGAGGAGGCCGGGCCCCGCCTTGCGTTCGAGGCCGTGGGTCAGGGCGTTCTCCGCGAGGGGCTCGAGGGCGAGGCTCGGCAGCTCGCAGGAAAGGAGGGCGGGATCGACCGACTCCTCGAAGCGGAAGCGCTCGCCGAAGCGGATCTTTTCCACCGCGAGATAGTGCCGCACGAGCTCGAGCCCCTCGCCGACGGTGGAGAGTTCCTCGCGGTTCCCGGCGGAGGCCCTGAGGAGCTTGCCCAGCCTCGTCACGATCTCGACGATCTCCCCGTCACGGCCGAGCTTGGCGAGGGAGCGGATCGAGTTCAGCGAGTTGTAGAGGAAGTGCGGATTCATCCGCGCAGCGAGGGAACGGAGCTCGGCGCCGCGCAGGAGCTCCTGGTCCTCGACGGTTTCGCGCATCAGCCGCCCGAGTTCGTCCGCCGTCGCGTTGAAGGAGCGCACGAGGTCGCCGAGCTCGTCGTCCGAGCGGGGCTCGAGCCGCGCCGCGAGGTCGCCCTCGCGGAGGCGGCGCATGGCGCCCGAGAGCGCCAGGACCGGTTCCGTGACGATGCGCGAGGCGGCGAGGGCCAGGACGAGGGCCAGGGCCGCGCAGGCGGCGAGGCCCGCGTAGGTGGCGGAGCGCATCGCGGCGGTCAGCTCCCCGAGGAGGCTGGCGGGCAGCCGGGCGCGCGCCGAGAAGCCGGCCGCCGCCGCGGCGGCGTAGACGCCTCCCGCCGGCCTGCGCCGCGAAGCCGGCGGAAGCTCGTCCTCGAAGCGGCCCTCGCGGGAGGAATCGGCGAGGCTGAAGGCGACGAGTCCGGAGGGGGCCACGAGCTCGAAATCCGCGTCGAGCCCGCCGGAGCGCGCCGCGCGCACGAGGGCGCCGCGGTCGAGCTCCGCCAGGGCGTAGGCCAGGATTTCCCCGCCTTCGTCGCGGATGGCGCGACCGGCGACCACGAGCGCCGCCTCGCCGTCCTCCGCGATGCGGCGCCGCGCCAGGAAGACCGTTCCGCGCGAGGCGCGGGCCTTGCGGAAGACGCCCCAGTCGCCGTAGACGGCGGGATCGAAGTCGCGCGGCAAGGCGCGGGTCGCGTAGGCCCGGCCGCCGCCTGCCGGGGCGAAGGCGAAGGCCAGTCCGCCCTCCCGGGCCGCCTCGCGCGCGAGGAAGCGCCCGAGGGCCGCGGCTTCCTCCCCGGCCGGGGAGCGCCGGGGAACCAGGGCGGCGAAGGTCTCGGGCGCCGCCGCGACCAGCGCGAGGGAGCGCGAGACCCCCTCCGCGATCGCGTCGAAGCGCGAGGCGAAGGCCTCCGCCGCGGCCCGGCCGCGCTCGTCGCTCTCGCGCTCGAGGACGGAAGCGGCGATGCCCGTCAGCGCGAAAGACAGGACGAGGACGGGGAGGAGGGAGGCGGCGAGGAAAAGCCCGAGCACCCGGTGGAAGTAGCGTCGGCTCGCGAGGCGCGGCATCGAAACGATCGGGGCCGGCGCGGGCTAGCCGCGGGGGGAGGCGGGGGAGGCCGCTCCCCCGCGGGCCGCGCCGCCGGCGAGCAGGGCATCCTCGACCTCGGCGACGAGCTCGTCGGGCGTGCTCGCCCCGGCGGTGACGCCGACGCGGGCGAAGGAGAAGACCTCCTCCGGCAGTTCCGCGGCGGTCTCCACGAGCCAGGCCGGCCGGCCCAGTTCCTTGGCGGTCACGAGGAGGCGGCTCGTGTTCGCCGAATTGCGGCCGCCGACCACGACGATCGCGTCGCACTCGCCGCTGAGCTCGGCGAGGGCGCGGCGGCGCTCCTCCGTCGCTGGGCAGATCGACTCGACCACCTCGAGGAGGGGAAAGCGCCGCGCGAGGACCTCGCGGATCGCCGCGTACTCCTCCGCGCGGATGGTCGTCTGCGCGATGAGGGCGAGGGGGCCGGAGGCTTCGATCCGCTCGGCCTCCGCCGGCGAACCGATGACGAGGGCCCCGGGCGCGTAGCCCGCGACGCCCGCCACCTCGCCGTGGTCGCGGTCGCCCGCGATGACGACGAGATAGCCTCGCTCGGAAAAGTCGCGCGCGCGCCGCTGGCTCGCGAGGACGCGGGGACAGGTCGCGTCGACGATCCTGGCGCCCAGTGCGGCCAAGCGCTCCCGCGCCGCCGGGGGCACGCCGTGCGCGCGGATGACGACCGGTCGGCCGGCCACGCGCCCGTCGAGCTCCGTCTCGGCCAGCGGCACGACGCCCTTGGCCGCGAGGTCGGCGACGGCCTGGGGATTGTGGATGAGGGGCCCGAGGGTATAGACGGGTCCGGGCGCCCCGCCTCCCGAGGCCGCCACCTCGGCCGCCGCCGTGGAGAGGGCGAGCTCGACGGCGCGCCTCACGCCCATGCATCGGCCAAGCACTGCCGCTCTTGTTACTGTCATGGTTTGATAATACAAGCGGCGGCGGGCTTTGGGAAGAACTTGGAAGGGCGGGGCCTGGCAGGCGCGAAGGTCCCCGCGCGCTTCGCGGCGGGGCCCCTTCGCGCCTGCCACCCGCCGTCCTGCCCTGGCCATCAAAAGCGGCGGCCTGGTTTATCCAACCACGCCGCTCCGCTCCGGGGAGGCGCGGCGACTCGGGGCGGCAGGCGGGCCGCGGGCGCTGCGCGCCGCGGGAGAGGGGTGGTGATGCGGAACGGCGCTGCGACTCGGGGCGGCTTGACGGGGCAGATGGCGTGGCTTACCGTGATGGAATCTCGCTTCAGAAGGAGGGGCTCATGCGCTATGAAGGCATCGAGCGGCACGCGGGCTTGTTCACCGAATATGGTGAACTCCGCGTCCAGGAGAACCGGTCGGCGGGGATCGCGCTCGTCAACGGCAATCTCGTGCGCAACCAGAGGTCGGCTACGGGCGGCGTTTCGGCGCGGGCCTTCAAGGACGGGGTTTGGGGTTTCGCCTCGGATCCGATAGTCACGGACGCGACGATCGCGGCGGCGGTCGCGACGGCGACCAACAACGCGCGGTTCCTGGCGCGGAAGGAAGGGCGCGGGGCGAAACGCCTGCCGCGAGGGGCGTTTTCGTCGGATCACGACTTGTCCACGGGCAAGCCGCGGCTCGCGTTCGCGGAGCTCATGGACTTCGCGCGGGGGCTCGACGCCCTCATCGCGCGGAAGT
>JAEUJG010000435.1 GCA_016794765.1 Spirochaetaceae bacterium
GTCGCCGCCAGGCTGGCCGAAGCCGCGCCCAGGCAGACGAGGACCGACCACCCGAGCGCGTCCAAGGCGGCGCGGAGGAGCCGGGGCCCGAGGGCCGCGGCCGCGCGCTCGCGGAGGGACAGGTTGATAGTGCAGAAGGAGTTCTGCTCGCTGTAGTCCCCGAGGGAGACCCCGAGTTCCTGGATCTGGCCCTCGATTTCGAGGATCTTGGTCTCGAGGGCGATGAGGTCGGCGAGCTCGGCGCCGGCGCGCCGGAGGGCGCGGAGGCCGTCCCGGGTCTTTTCGAGGGAGAGGCGCTTGGCCTCCAAGGCGCGGAAATCGGCCGTGCGGTCGGTCTTGGTGACGGTGACGGACTCGAGCTCGCCGACCCCGCGCAGGGCTGCGACCGTCGCGTCGAAGGCTTCGGGCACGACGCCGAGGCTCAAGGCCAGGACCCGGTCGCCGGGAAGGCCGTAGGAATTCTCGCTCTGCACCAGGGCCTTGCGCTCCGCGGCGACCTCGGCCACGCGCTTCGAATCGGCCTCGAAGTCGCGGCTCCGCGCGGAGAGGTCGGCGACGCGCTCGTATTTCTGGTCCAGCACCTGCGGCGAGGCCGCCTGCGCCACGACGATCTTCTCGCTCGCGTAATTCTTCCGCTGGGGCGAGGATCCGGAGCCGTCGAAATTTTGCGCGGCCAGGAAGGCGCCGCGCGGGACCTGCCGGCCGGAGGGACCGTCGACGTCGTCCCGGAGTTCGTAGGCGAAGCGGGCGGCGAACAGGAGGAGAAAAAGGCCGCCGAGGACGAGGAGGACGAGGGTTCTTCGCTTCATGGCATCTCCTTCGCGCCGCGCCGCCCCTCGGGGCCCCTGGCCCGCGAGGCGGCGGGGCGGCGGCGCGTCACTTCCCGAGAAGGCGGTCCGTGTGCCGCGTGACCGCGGCCGGATCGGCCAGGTCGAGGGGCAGGACGACCTTGGTGCCCGGCACCGCCAGGCGGCGCAGGGCGTCGATGTAGGACTCCGCGACGCGGAGCGAGGCGGCCTCGCCGCCGTTCGGCACGGAGACGGCGGCCGCCAGGGTCTTGATCGATTCGGCGGTCGCGCGGGCCACGGCCAGGATCTCGGAGGCGCGTCCCTCGGCCTCGTTGATCGCGCGCTCCTTCTCGCCCTCGCTCTTGTTGACCGCCTCCTCCATCGCCGCCTGGGAGTAGTTGATCTTGCTCTCCATGACGCCGAGGCTCTTGGCGATCTCCGCGCGCTTGTCGCGCTCGGCCTTCATCTGGAGCTCCATCGACCGGAGCACGGAGTCGGGCACCTTGATGTTCTGGATCTCGTAGCGCGTCACCTTGACGCCCCAGGGCGCCGCGGCCTCGTCCACCGCGCGGACGACGGCGGCGTTGATGGCGCCGCGCTCCTCGAAGGTGCGGTCCAGCTCCAGCTTGCCGACGACGGCGCGGATCGTGGTCTGCGCCAGGCAGACGCTCGCGAAGCGGTAGTCGGTCACGCCGTAGGAGGCGCGCTTCGGATCCACGACGCGGAGGTAGAGGACGCCGTCGACGTGCACCTTGACGTTGTCCGCCGTGAAGCATTCCTGCGAGGGCACGTCGACCGCCTGCTCCTTCAGGTTGTGGCGGTAGGCGACGCGGTCCACGAAAGGCACGAGGACATGGAAGCCCGCGCCGAGGCTGGCGGCGTAGCGGCCGAGCCGCTCGACGATCTGCACGGACTGCGCCGGCACGATGCGGATGGAGCGGAGGAGCTGGATCGCGATGACGAGGCCGAAGAGGCCGAGGATCACGTAGAGGGGGATGAGGGGATTCACGCTTCGCCTCCTTCGCGGCGCGGGCGCCGCTCGCCGGAACGCGCCGCCTCCCGCGCGTAGTCTCGGGCCGCGGGCGCGGCGCGTTCGGGAGCGCGCTCCAGGTCGGGCTCCCGCGGCAGGGCGCGGGCGGCGCCGAGGCCCAGGACCTCGGCGAAGCCCTGCATCTCGGCGAGCTTCTCCGGCAGCACGGAGGCGTTGGCCGAGCCGAGGATCTGGCCGAGGCGGTCGATGTACTGCTCCGAGAGGCGCAGGGTCATGGCGGAGCGGCCGCCGGGAGAGGCCAAGGCCTCGGCGACGAGGCGGAGGCCCTCCGCGGTCGCGTCGCTCACGACGCCTATGGCCTTGGCCTTGCCGTCGGCCTGGTTGATGGTGCGAGTGCGCTCGCCCATGGAGATATTGATCGCCTCCTGGCGCTCGCCCTTGGAGACGTTGATGCGGCTTTCCTTGACGCCCTCGCTCGCGAGGATCTCCGCGCGTTTCTCGCGCTCGGCGCGCATCTGCCGCTCCATCGCCTCGGTGATGACTTCGCTCGGCGTGATGGAGCGCACCTCGTAGCGCGTCACCTTGATGCCCCAGGGATCGGTCGCCTCGTCCACGGCCTTCACGATGTTGTCGTTGATCGTCTCGCGCTCGGCGAAACTGCGGTCCAGCTCGATCTTGCCGATCTCGGAGCGCATCGTCGTCTTGGCGAGCTGCACGGTCGCGAAGCGGTAGTCGTCGATGCCGTAGCTCGCGAGGGCCGGGTCGAAGATCTTGTAGTACAGGATGCCGTCCACCGTCACTTGCACGTTGTCCGACGTGATGCAGACCTGCGGCTCCACGTCGATCACGTCCTCCTTGAGCTGGTGCCGGTAGGCGACGCGCTCCACGAAGGGCAGGAGCACGTGCAGGCCCGAACCCAGGGTCCGCCGGTACTTGCCGAGGAGCTCCACGACGTAGGCCTTCTGCTCGGGCACCACGACGACGAGGCGCGTGAACGCCAGGATCGCCGCTATGGCCGCCGCGTAGGCGAAGATGATGCCGACCATCACTTGTCCTCCCTTTTTTCGATTGCTCTGTCGCCGCGGCTCGGGGCCGCGGGGCTTGGGTCTTCGGTCGGGGCCTCCGGGGCATCCGGGGCCGCGGGGGCCGCGTCGACGGCCAGGAAGTCGCGCGTCACCACCAAGGCCAGCCCCTCGCGGCCGACGACGCGCACCGTCGCCCCGGGCTCTAAGGACTCGAGGTAGGCCAAGGCCTTCCAGCTCGTGCCCCGGAAATGGACGCGGCCGGGCCGGTCGGGGCCGATGCCCTCGATGACCTCCGCGGGCTCGCCGGCGACGCCGTCCACCTGGCCCTCCTTGTCGCGCAGGAAAATGGTCCCCTTGAGAAGGCGCTTGAGTCGCTTGCGGAGGAAGAAGAAGGCGGCCAGGCTGGCGGCGGTCCAAAAGAGGGCCTGCAGGGCGGGGGCGGCGGCGAAGGGCGGAATGGCGCACAGCAAGGCCGTGGCCAGGGCGCCGAGGCCGAAGAAGATGACGGACAGGCCCGGAACGAAGGTCTCGACCCCGATGAGGACGAGACCGAGGGCTGCCCACCAAAACCAGGGATCCATCATGGCGAAGGGCCTCTCCGCGGTCCGGCCGCGGGGCCGGTTTCCGCGCGTTGACGTATCGAGCTCCCGACAGGATAGGCCGCGCCGGCCGCGGGGGTCAAGCGCGGGGGCAGGCCCCGGCAAAGGAGGCGATGGCCGCCGCCAGGGCCTCGGGCCGCTCCTGCTGCGGCAGGTGCCCGGCGCCCTCGATCTCCGAGAAGGAGCATCGTTTCGCGTGGCGGGCGATCCGCGCGGCGGCCCGCCGGTCGGCGAAGCGGTCCTCGGATCCCCAGAGTACGAGGACGGGCTTGTCCAAGGCCGCGAGGCCGCGGCGGAAGAGCCCTTGGCCGAAGAGCGCGGCGAAGGCCGCGCTGCGGAGGAGGCCGAAGAAGCCGCGGAGCTGGCGCTCGCTGTCCACGCGCGCCGCCACGCGGCGGGCCAGGAAGTCCCGGTCCGCGGCGTCGAGCGCGTCGAGGTCGCGGTAGAAGGGCCGGAGCGATTCATAGGCCGCCTCCGGCTTGCCCCGCAGGGAGCGGTAGGCCGCGGGCCCCAGGAAGGGCAGGACGAGGGGAACCAAGGCCGCCGGCAGGGAGCGCGGCGAGGGGAGCCCCCCGTCGAGGAGGACGAGACCGCGCACGCGCCCGGGGGCGCGGAAGGCGACGAGCTCGGCGACGACGGCGCCCAGGGAGCTCCCGACCAGGATGGCCTCGCCGAGGCCCGCCGCGTCCATCGTGTCGAGCACGAGGTCGGCGGCGGCGATGATGCCGGAATCGAAGCCGGCGGGATCGCCCGGCAGGCTCCGCCCGAAGCCGGGCAGATCGGGAGCCACGAGGCGGAAATCGCGCGACAGCAAGGGGAAGAGGTGGCGCCAGGTGTCGGCCTCGTCCCCGAGTCCGTGGATCAGGACCAGTGCCGGCTTGCCGGAGCCCTCGGCCGGGCTCCCGGGCCGGCCGGGACCGCCGGCGCCGGAGGGGGCCTGGTCGGCGATCTCGGGTCGTTCCGGCGAACCGCGCCGCGAGGAATCGAAGTAGAAGATCTCGAGGGCGCCCCGGACTGGAAAAGCGCGGGTGCCGTGGGGCTCGAGCCCCGGCCAAGGCGACATGCCGGCCGCGTCGGGACTCGTCAAGGTCGACTTCATGGCGGCCATCAATCCCCGGCCCGCGTGACGGAGGAGGCCCCGCTCGTCCCGACGGAGAAGCGTGGCTTGCCGAAGTAGCGGACGGTGGAGGCTCCGCTCGCAGAGCCTTCGAGCCGGTCGCTCGCGCGGATGCTGACCGAGCTAGCGCCGGAAAGGCCGAGGCGGGAGATCTTGGTCGCGAGCCGCTCGCCCTCGAGGCGCGAGGCGCCCGAAAGCTTGACGAGGGCTTCCCCGGCCCGGCCGGAGAGCGTGGTGGAGCCGCCGCCCGAGACGTCTATCACGAGCTCGTCGTAGTCGATGGTTCCCGAAAGGACGCTCGCCCCGCTCGAGGAGTACTCGAAACGGTCGCCGGAGAAGGCGTCGACGAGCTCGGCCTCGGCCGCGCCCGACAAGGAGAGACCGTCGAGCTCGGGCATCGTCACTTCGACGACGAGCTTCGTCAGGCGGTTGACCGTGGTGAGGTTCTTGAAGCCCAGGACGAGGGTCCCGCGCTCGACGCGCGACTCGTAGGCCTCGAGGAGGTTTTCGTCGAGCGTCACCTTGACGGAGTGGGAGGGACCGCGGCGGAGGCGCAGGGAACCGACGCCCGACATGTCGACGGCGGCGAAGCCCGAGGCCTTCCTGGTTTCGGTTTTCAGGTTGCCGTTGCCGAAAAGCGCGTGCCCGAAGGCGAAGGCGGACAAGGCGGCGACGGCGAGGATGAGCGGGGTAAGGATGGAACGTTTCATGGCGGCTCCTTGGGACAAGCGAGCTCTGTCGTCGGGCTTTCGCTCCGGAAGGCCGTTTGGACGCCCTGGCGGGCCGTCCCTTCCTCCCATCGAGCGCCGACCGCCCCGAAACTCGGGCGCGGCCGGGAGCTTTTCCTCCGGCAACGCGTTTAATATATCGCCCTCGAGGCGGAAAGGCAAAGAAACTGCCTCAAAGACTGTTGCGCTTCAATCAGCAGCGCCTGTCTCAAACGTAGCTGGGGTATGACAGCGTTCATCCCCCCATTTTGTCCCCGCCCTGGCTGCGAGCACCACCGGGAAGCCCCGGGCTTCCGCTACCACGCCTACAAGCCCTGGGGCGCCTACGCGACCAAGGCTTTCGGCCCAGTGCCGCGCTTCCGCTGCACGGCCTGCGGCAAGACCTTCTCAAGCCAGACCTTCAGCGTCGACTATTACGCCAAGCGCGTCGTCGACTACGAGGATCTCGCCGGAAGGCTCTCGTCCTGCGAGTGCCTCCGGGCGATGGGCCGTTCGCTCGGCCTTTCAAGCGACTCGGTCTCGAACCGGATCGCGCGAGCGGCCCGGCAGGCCTTCGCCGTCGAATCGCGGCTTTCGAGAACGCGCGTCCTCGCCGAGAATCTCGCGGCGGACGGCTTCGAAACCTTCTGCGTCTCGCAGTACCATCCGAACAACATCCATCTCCTCGTCGGCTCGGACTCGCAGTTCGTTTACGCCGCGAACCTCGCGACCCTGCGCCGCAAGGGACGCATGACTGAGGGGCAGAAGCGGAAGCGGTGGCGCTTGGAGCGGCTGTTCCGCCCGCCGCCTCGCGCCGTGGAGCGTGCCTTCGGCCAGATCGCGGCCGAGTGCCTCCGCGTCCTCGCCGACGAGCCGCGGGCGAGCCTGACGCTCTGGACCGACGAGAAGGCCGACTACCGGCGCGCCCTCGCGGCCGAACCCTGCGTCGCCTTCCTGGCGAAGGAGGGCCGGTTAGTACATCGGACCGTGTCGTCGCGCGCGGCTCGGACGAGGGCGAATCCGCTCTTCCCGGTGAACTACCTCGACCGCGAGCTGCGGAAGGATCTCCACGAGCACGTGCGCGAGACGGTCTGCTTCGGCCGCAACATCAACCGGCAGATGGAGCGGCTGGCGCTCTACATCTTCGCGCACAACTACCGGAAGCGGTACAGGATCCCCAACGATCGTCGGAGCCACGCCGAGGTGGCGGGCTACGATCCGCGGCGGATCGCGGTAGAGCTCAAGTTGGTCTGGAAGCGGCGTGCCTTCCTCTCGCTCACCGAGACGACGCCGAGCATGCGGGACAGCTGGCTGCGGCTGCGGGAAACGCCGCTGAAGAAGGGGAAAGACTACCTTCCCCGGTACGCGGCGGCGTAAAACGGGAACCGTCGATGGTGCCTTGTTCCAGCGACAACACTCTTCAAGGCAGTATAAAAAAAGAAGACCGCCTTTGGAGAAGGCGGCCTTCGGGTGGCGAGGGTTGGGAAAAAGGCACAGGCTTCAGGTCCCCGCGTGGGCCCTCATCCAGAGATTGAGCATCTTGAGCGCGGTGTCCGCCGCGCGGAAGGTCGGGACGCCCCGGCGCACCAGCTCGTGGACGAGCGGATCGTAAAGGTCGCCCGCGTCGACGACGGCCACCCAGGGCTTGTCGGTGGAGGCCATGAGGCGGCCGTAACGCCCGGCGAGCGAATCGTCGCGCGTCACGTCCTCGGCGTGGACCCCGGGATCGGCCCCGAGGGTGTTCATCGTCGCCGTGAAGGGCACGACGCCGACGAGTCCGCAGTCGACGTTCGGATCCTCGATCACGGCGCGGAAGGTCTCGTCGTAGGCGACGTCGCCAGCCATCGGCGTGAGGTCGATCGGATTGTGCACGTCGACGATCTCCTGGATCCTGGCGCCCGCGAAGATCTTCTCGAGGCGCGGGCCCGTTTCGGGGGCAAAGGACGCGAGTTCCAGGGCGCCGAGGTTGTCCGCCACGGCCACGCACTCGAAGCCCGCGTTGGAGACGGCGCCGAGGCGCCGGCCCGAAGCCTTCTTCTTGCTGAGGAGGGCGAAGGTCGTGAGCGCGTCGTCGAACTCGTCGAGGCCCTCGGCCACGATGACGCCCGCCTGGCGGAGGAGGGCCCGGGTGACAGGGTAGTCCCCGGCGATGCTCGCCGTGTGGCTCGCGCTCGCGGCGGCGCCCGCCGCGGTCCGGCCGGCGCGGTAGAAGACCACGCTGCGGCCCGACTCGACGATGCGCCGGCAGGCCTTGAGGGTCTTCTCGCCGTCCAGGGGCTTGAAGCCCTCGACGTAGACCGCGTAGAGCTCGATCTCGCGGTCGTCCGCCAGGCGCTCCAGGTAGTCGCCGATGGTCACGTCCATCTGGTTGCCGCAGGTGACGACGTACTTCGGGTTGAGGTGCGGGTGCTTGGAGACGCGGCTGATGCCGAAGGCGCCCGACTGGGAGATGACCGCGACGGGGGCCACGGCCGACTTGGGCATGGGCAGCTTGTGCTCGGGGATGAAGAGCGTGTTGTACTTGCCGGGCACGGAGCGGACGCCGAGGCAGTTGCCGCCGTTGAGGAGCGGCCCGCCGCCGGGCGCGTTGCGCGACTTGGCGATGGCCGCGTTCATGCGCGCCACGATGCCTTCGGTGCCGGACTTTTCCTCGAGTCCGCCCGGGATGACGATGACCGACTCCGCCTTGCCGAGCTCCGCGACCTCCGCGATCGTCTCCGCGGCGTGCGCCGCCGGGATGACGAGGACGAAGAGGTCCACGCGCTCGGGCAGGGAGGCGACGTCGGGCACGCAGGCGCAGCCGTCGATCTCCGCGAGCCCCGGCTTCACCACGTAAAGGCGCTTCCGCTCGAAGCCGTTCTCGATCAGGTTCTTGAGGATGATGCGCCCGTTGTTCATGCCCTTCTCGGAGACGCCGACGATGGCGGCGCTCGCGGGATGGAGGAGCTTGTCGATCTTCGCCACGGGACGGGCGGCCTGGCGCCGGTTGACGACGCGGCCGGCGGGATCGAGGACGAGGTCGCCGGAGAGGTTCTCGCCGACCTTCACGAGGGCGTCGAGCGCCACGAGGCGCGCGGCCGCGCCCGGGGCGGCGGCCTTGGCCACGACGAAGGGATTCACCTCGAACTCGACGACGCCGATCGCGGCCAGGAGGGGCGCCGCGTCCAGGAAGGCGCAGACCGCGTCCACGATGCGGGCCTCGTCGATGGCGGGCTTCGTGTTCCGGAGGCCGCCGGCGACGAGGGTCCGCACCGCGTTGCCGCGGAGCTCCCGCTCCACGAGGGCGCGGGTCGCCGTGGCCGGGGAGAAGAAGACGTTGGCCGCCCCCTCCTTGAAGACCTTGGCGAGGTACTCGGTGTAGATGCCGCCGGGTCCGAAGGAGACGATGGGGCCGAAGTCCTTGGCGAAGCGGTAGCCCACGATCATCTCGTGCCCGAGCTTGGGCTCGTAGGGGACGAACTCGTTCACCGTGTAGCCGTCGACGCGCTCCTTGGTGAACTTCGCCTCCATGGCGCGCATCGCGTCCAGGATCGCCTTGGGCTCGTTCGGAACGATCGCGACGCCGCCCACCTCGGTCTTGTGGAGGATCTCGGGGCTGATGACCTTGACGACCGCCCGCTCGCCGGGGAAGGCCGCCTTGGGGTCGGCGAGGAGAGCCGCCGCCTCGGCGGAGCCCTTCACGAAATGGTTGCGCGGCGCCTCGAGCCCCATCGCGGCGAGGAGCCCGAGCCCCTCGACCTCGGTGAGGGCGTCGCGCCCCTCCGCCCGCACCCGGGCGACGATGTCACGGATTCGCTTTTCGTCCATGTTCGAATGCCTTCAGGTTCGCGGCCACGACGGCCTCGCCCTTGCGGGCGAAGGTGTCGGCGATGGCCTTCTCGAGGCTCGAGGCCTTGAGGGGGAGGAGCTTGGCGGCGGCGCCGACCAGGACCATGTTCGCCGCGCGGACGTTGCCCGCCTCCTTGGCAAGGGCGTCGGCGTCGAGGATGAGGGAGTTGCGGAGCCCGCGGATCTCCGCGAGCACCGTCTCCGTCTCGGGGTAGTTCGGGATGTTCTTGATGGGCGCGGAGGCCGCCAGGACGGCGGCGTCGGGCGCGAGCCAGGGCAGGTAGCGCAGCGCCTCCAGGGGCTCGAAGGCCAGGACGAGGCTCGCCGTGCCGAGGGGGATGAGGGGGCTGGCGATGGGGCCGTCCGCGAGGCGCAGGTGGGCCAGGACCTCGCCCCCGCGCTGGGCCATGCCGTGGACCTCGGACTGCTTCACCTTGAGGCCCTCGGCCATCGCGGCCTGGGCGATCACGACGGAGACGGAGATGCCGCCCTGGCCGCCGACGCCGCAGAGGATGATGTCGTACTTCATGCCTTCCTCGCTTTCTTGAGGGCCTCGATGCAGGCGCGCACCGCGATGACCACGGATACGCCCTCGTAGGCGAGCTCTCGCTTCATGATCTCGACGTTGGCCGCGTGGTCCTTCTTGTGGGCGTCCACGACGTGGATGTGGGCCGGATCGACGCCGCAGGCGACGGCGATGTCCTTGAGGCGCTTTCCGGGGATGATGGTCGGCTGGGCGCCGGTCATGCCCGTCGTGTCGTTGTCGAGCACGAGGAGGGTCATGTTCGTCTTGTGCGACACCGCGTCGATGAGGTTCGGGAGGCCCGAATGGTAGAAGGTCGAGTCGCCGACGACGGCGACGGCGGGCGTGAGACCGGCCGCCGCGGCGCCGCGCGCCATGCCGACGCTGGCGCCCATCTC
Source organism: Spirochaetaceae bacterium (assembly GCA_016794765.1). Classification (GTDB taxonomy): domain Bacteria; phylum Spirochaetota; class Spirochaetia; order Treponematales; family Rectinemataceae; genus JAEUJG01. Next base: position 9,977 of record JAEUJG010000435.1, read on the forward strand.
GACCACCGTCTCGATGGCGTCGTAGGGCGCCATCGCGCCGAGCGTGTAGCAGCCGATGTCCGAGTTGACGGATCTTTGCGGATAACCGGCCAGGGCCTCCTTGAGGAAGGCGTAGGAATCGATGTGGGGGCAACCCTGGCAGAGCTGGGGCGGGCGCTTGGCGGGCACGATGTCGCGGCAGGCTTGGCCGGCCCGGGGCGGGAGGCCGAGGGCGGGGCGGATGTTGTCCGGCGTGAGCTCGCCCGTGAGGGGGATCGCGCCGCTCTCCTTGCCCTCGATCGCGGGGCCCCGCTCGAGGATGCCGCGGAGGTTGCGCTCCACGAGGGGGTTGCCCTCCTCGATGACGATGACCTTCTTGACGCGGCCGCAGAGCTCGCGGATCTTGGCATAGGGCATCGGATAGCGGCCGATGTGGAGCCAGGTCGGCTTCGCGGCCATCTCGCCGGCGTTCTCGAGGTAATACTCGCGCGCGAGGCCCGTCGTGATGACGCCGACCTCGGAGGAGCCGGCCTCGATGACCGCCTCGGCCTCGGCCTCCGCGCGGAGGAGCTCGTACTTGGCGAGGAGGTCCCTCCAGAGGCCGCGGGCGGAGTGGGGCATCAGGGTCCAGCCCCAGCGGTCGGCGGCCTTCTGCACGGGGTTCTGCGGGAGCCGGCTCCCGAGCTCGACCACGGCGCGGCTGTGCGCCAGACGGGTCGTTATGCGAACGAGGACGGGGCAGGAATGGCGCTCGGAGACCTCGAAGGCCTTCCGCGTCATGTCGTAGGCCTCCTGCTGGTCGGAGGGCTCGAAGCAGGGGACGCGCGCGAACTCCGCGAGGGCCCGGCTGTCCTGCTCGTCCTGGGAGGAGTGCATTCCCGGATCGTCGGCGACGACGACGACGAGCCCGCCCTTGATCTTCACCAGGGCGGAGTTGACGAAGGGATCGGCCGCCACGTTGAGGCCGACGTGCTTCATGGAGACCATGACGCGGCGTCCCGCGTAGGAGGCGCCGAGGGCGGACTCGTAGGCTGTCTTTTCGTTGGCGCACCATTGGGCCACGATGTCACCCTCGCGGGCGGCGTGGTCCTGGTAATACTCCATGATCTCGGTGGAGGGCGTGCCGGGGTACGCGAAGGCCGCCGATAGACCCGCGTGCAGGGCTCCGAGCGCTATCGCCTCGTCGCCCATCAATGTCTCGAACCCCATGATTCCTTCCTTAAACGAATGGTGGGTATCACTCAAGCCGGCCTTCGGCCGTCTTGAGTCTATAATTTCCGCGCGTCGCGCGGAAATTATCAGCCTTGTTCAATGCCGGCCCGCGGCCGGCCTGCGCTCGAAAACCATCGGACTGATTCATCGCCGGCGGGGCCGGCCGCGCCCCGGGGACGGGGCGCGTCGGCTTGGGGCCGCGCGCCGCCCCGGTCGGGGAGGCTAGAAATACAGCTCGTACTCCTGGGGAACGGGGGCGTTGTAGACGTACTCGGCCTCCTTCTTCTTGAGCTCGATCCAGGAATCGATGAGGTCCTGCGGGAAAACGGGGAGGAGGTACTCCTTGTCCTTCCGGAGGCCGGCCAGGACGTGGAAGAGGCCGGTGGGGAAGGTGTTCTTCGGGGTCTCCTTGTCGGTGTTGAAGCCCTTCTTCACGGGATCGAGCTTGCGCCGAACGCCGTCGAGGCCCGCGAGGAGCATGGCCGCGAGGAAGTAATAGGTGTTCGCCGTCGCGTCGCCGGTGCGGAACTCGATGCGGGCCTCGCCCTTCTTGAGGTAGCCGGGGATGCGCACGGCCGCGGCGCGGGAAGCCTGGGCGAAGGTCGCGGACACCGGCGCCTCGTAGCCGGGGACAAGGCGGCGGTAGGAGTTCGTGCTCGGGTTGGACCAGGCGAGGAGGGAGCCGGAGAGCGCGTGCTCGAGGAGGCCGGCGGTGTAGGAGAGGCCGGTCTCGGAGAGCCCGTAGAGGCCCTCGCCGGGGAACACGGACTTGCCGCCCTTCTCGATGAACTGGTGCACGTGCATGCCGTTGCCCGCGATCTTGTACATCGGCTTGGGCATGAAGGTCACGTTGAGGCCGAGCTCGTCGGCGCAGCTCTTGAGGATCCACTTGGCGAGGACGACTGCGTCGCCGGCGCCGGCGAGGCCGATGAAGTTGAGCTCGATCTCGAGCTGGGCGGCGCCGACCTCGTGGTGGTGGTACTTGACGGGAATTCCGGCGGCCTCCATCACCTGGACGGCGCGGTTGCGCAGGAGGTCGTACTTGCCGTCGGGACCGAGCCGGTGGTAGCCCTTGGAAAGGCCGAAGCGGGGCGCGTCCTCGTAGTCGGGGCCGATGCCCTCCTCGCTCTCGACGAAGTAGTAGGAGTGGTCGACGGTGGTCGAGTAGCGCACGTCGTCGAAGACGTAGAACTCGAGCTCCACGAGCATCTTGGCCTCGTCGCCGACGCCGGACTTGCGCAGGTGCTCGACGGCCTTCTTGGCGATGGCGCGGGGATACTGGGCGAAGGGCTCGCCGTCGGTCGTCATGACGTCGCAAAAGGCGTGGAGGGTCCGGAAGCCGTCCTTCTCCTCGACGAAGCCGGTGGAGAGGTCGGGCACGGCGACCATGTCGCTCTTGTGGACCTGGGCGTAGCCGAAGTTCGAGGCGTCGAAGCCGATGCCGTTCTTGAGGACCTTGTCGCTGACGTAGCTCCGGGGGAGCGACACCGAACGCATGTTGCCCGCTATGTCGATGACGAGAAAGCTGAGGTAGTCGATGGTCGAAAGGTCTCCGGAATACTTGGAAAGCTCCATATCTGCTCCTTGTGCCTCGATGAAAGGTTGAGGAAAGTATCGTCTTTGGCGAGTTCACATACTACAGGCTCTTTGGCGAATCCGCAAGATCGAAACGCGTATTTCATATTTTGAAACATTTCGCCTTTTGAGACGGCGCGCCCCGGCCTCGGCTCCCTTGCATCCCCTTTTGCGATCGCCCATAGTTATTGGAGGTTCACCAAGGAGCACCTCATGACCCGAAGCCTCGGCGCTTCCCTCGCCCTCTCACTCATCCTGCTTCTGACCGCCGGCGGCGCGGCCCCCGCCCAGGAGCCTCGGGCGGCAGCGACGCCGAAAATCGCCGTCGTCCTTTCGGGCGGTTCGGCCTTCGGCATGGCCCACATCGGCGTCCTCCGCGCCATCGAGAAAGCGGGCATCCCGATCGACCTGGTCTTGGGGACCAGCATGGGCTCCCTGGTCGCCGGCCTCTACGCGGCGGGCTACACACCGGACCAGATGGAAGACATCGTCACGACGATGGACTGGAACGCGGTCTTCATGGACCAGCGGGCCTCGGTGGGCGACCGCTTCGTCCGGACCACCCAGGACCAGTATTCGGTCGGCGTCGGCTACGGCAAGGACGGACTCAATCTCGGCGCCGGACTCCTGGCCGGCCAGAACATCCTGGCCAAGTTCACGGAGCTGACCCTCCACGCCCTCCCTTACCGCGACTTCGACGACCTGCCCTGCGCCTACCGCGCCGTCGCCGCGGACATCATGACCGGCGAAAAGGTCGTCTTCGCCGAGGGCTCCATCGCCGAGGCGATGCGCTCCTCGATGTCCATCCCGGCCCTCTTCCTTCCCTATGAATCCGGCGGCCGGCGTCTCGTCGACGGCGGGATCGTCGACAACCTCCCCGTCGATGTCGCGCGGGAGCTCGGCGCCGACATCGTCATAGCCGTCGAGTCGCGGGGCCCCGGCCCCAAGGGTCCCGAATCGCTCAATTCGCCCCTCGCCATCGCCGGCCAAACCTTCAACCTTTTCATCCTGCAAAACATGCGCCCGAACCGGGCGGCCGCGGATCTCCTCGTCAGTTCGGACCTCGGCGGCTTCAGCACCGCGAGCTACGCCGAGGCGGAGGGCATCATCCGGCGCGGCGACGAGGCCGGCGACAGGGCCATGCCCAAGCTCGAGGCCTTGGCCGGAAGCGTCGCCGCCCTTCGCCCCCTCGTTCCGCCGGAAAAACAACCTAACCGGCGGGCCTTCCGGGATCCCCCGCCCATCCTGGCGCTTCGGATCGAGGGAGGCAGCCCCGCCGACGCGGTTTTCGCCCGCTCCGTCCTTTCGCCCCTCATCGGACGCGCCTACACCAGAAAGGAATTCGCCAAGGCGATCGGAACCATCTACGAGTCGGGCAACTTCGACTTCGTCAAGTTCGACCTCGACCCGCGGCCCGAGGGCGTGGTTGGCGTCCTCACCCTGAAGCCGGACAAGGCCCCGGACAACCTGATATTCCTCGGCCTCGACTTTTCCGGCGCCTATTCCAAGGCCTTTTCGAGCGAGGTGGTCCTCCGCTCCGGCCTCCTCCTCCGCGGCTTCAGCGGCAAGGATTCGGCGCTCCTCCTCTCGAGTTCCCTCGTCAGCAAGGTCCGCGCGTCGGTCGAATACTTCCAGCCCCTCGGCCCCTTTTTCCTGAAACCCTGGGCCCGCTACAACTTCGAATATGACATCTTCGCCTCCGAAACCGATCCCATCATGATCGGCACCAAGTTCCGCAGCTTCGGCGCGGGGGCCTGGGCGGGCCTCGTCCTCGGACGGGACGCGGACCTGATGATCGGGTACTCCTACGAAAACCGCATTTCCCTGGACGACCTGGAGCGGCTGTTGCCGCGCAACGTCGGCGCGCTCCGCGGCAGCTTCAGGCTCGATACCCGGGAATCGGCCGTCTTCCCCGCCCGCGGCCTGGCCCTGTCGCTCTACGGCCGCTGGTTCGATCCCGCCTTCGGCGGCGGCGAGGCGCCATCCTTCGTCCAGGCGGAGCTCTCGCTGCAGGCGGTCATTCCCCTCGGCAAGGCCGACACCTTCGCCCTGTCGGCCTTCGGCGGCAGCGACCTCACCTGGCTCTTCCCCGGGCTCTCGGCCTCGACCCTCTCCTACTACTCGAACCTCAGGCAGGTCGGCATGTTCTACGGACTCGGCCGCTCCGGCGTCGACACCCTCGGCAACCACGCCCTCGGCTTCTCCCTGGAATACCGGCACCGAATCGCCCTCTTGAACCAACTCCTCGGCGGCGACGTCTACCTCCTCGGCAATGCCAGCGCCGGCAAGGCCCTCGACAGCGCCTACAGCGCCTCCTTCGACGAACGCCTCGTCACCTGGAACGCGTCGCTCGGTCTTGGCTTCAGGTTGTCACGGCGCTTCGGCCTCGTAGCCGCCCTCAGCGCCGTCGGCAACGCGGACCAAGACTCCGACGAGCCGCTCGGCTTCGCCTTGAGTCTCGAATTCGGGTCCTTCAGACAAAGGGCCGAAGACAATCGCTGACAAACAACCGCCAAGGGGGCCGCCATGCAATCCTTCGAACTGATCGTTCCCGCCCTGTTCGTCCTGGGCTCGATTCTTTTCGGCATCGGCGCGCTGTACTGGGGCGTCAAGCGCACGCGGCGCGACCGCGAGCGGGTCCGCCAAGCCGCGCTGAGCTTGGGCCTCGAGTACCAGGACGGGGAGGACGCGATGCGGGCCGCCTACGCCGGCCCGGACAAGGCGGCGCAGTTCGCGATGTACGAAAAACAGCCGGCCTTCCTACGGAAGCTCTTCTCCGCCCTCGGTCCCTGGCGGCTCACGGGCGAGCGGGACGGCCTCCGGATCGAGATCTACGAGGAAACCCGCTCGAGCGGCAAGAACTCGACGACCTATACCGTCGCCCGGGTCCATTACCCGAAACCCCTGCCCTACGAACTCCGGGCGGCGAAGGAGGGCTTCTTCACGAAGATCGGGAAGGCCCTCTTCGGCCTCCAGGACGTCGAAGTCGGCGATCCCGAGTTCGACCGCGAGTTCCGCGTGAAGGCCGGCGACCCCCTCGCGGCCAAGCTCCTCCTCGGCCGCGCCGAAATCCGGCGGCCCCTCCTCGAAGCCCTGCGCCGCTACCCCGCCTTCCGCGTGGAGAGCGGCTTTGTCCACTTCGAAAAGGTGGGCATCCGCACCGGCGCGGAGGAGCTCCGGGCAATCCTCGAAGCCCTCCTGCCCGCCGCCCGGGCGATCGGTGATTCATTCTAGGTACCGCTCCGACTCGGCGCTCGGTCCGGCGGGCATCGGGCCGACTTTGCGCCCCGGAACCCCGCTCCCCCATGTTGACGCGCACGCCCCGGACACGTTACATTGCGAGGGCTCGCCCGGATGGTGAAATTGGTAGACACGCTAGATTCAGGTTCTAGTGCCGAGAGGTATGGGGGTTCGAGTCCCCCTCCGGGCAGAAAGCAAAAAGGCT